>CAZFPV010000027.1:7488-12313 GCA_964521155.1 uncultured Desulfobulbus sp.
GCCCATGAGCGGATCCCGCTGCGGGTACAGCGGCAGGGCCGTCTCCGGCCAGACCATCAGCTCGATGTCGCCGCCCTGGCGCGCCTGGCGGGAGAGTCGGAGGTAGGCATCGACCGTCGCCTCCTTCATCTCCGGCGACCACTTGAGCGACTGGTCAATGTTGCCCTGCACCACCGCCACATGGGCCTGCATCGACCGGGCAGCCACGGTATGCATGACCTGGTAGCGGACCGACGAGTAGCCGCCGACAAAAGCAAGCACGATAAAGGCTGCGAGCAACAGACGCCGCTCCTGGCGCACCCCCCAGCGGACGCCGCGACGCTGGCGGTCGATGATGCCGACCAGGAGACTGTTGCAGAGAACCAGGCTGAAGGTGATCAGATGATGGCCGCCCAGATCCGCGGCCTGGATCAGTTTGGGCTGGCTGTAGAGACCGTAGCCGAGATCCATCCAGGGGAACCCGGTCATGAGCACGCCGCGCAGGTAATCCAGTCCCACCCAGAGGAGCGGCGCCCCCCAGACCAGCGGAGCCACCGAGCGTTCCCGGTGCCAGGAGCGCCCGGCCAGAACACTGAGCAGAAAGCAGAAAACGGCCCAGTAACAGGCCATGTAGGTCGCAAGCAGCAGCAGGCCGGGCAGCGACAGCCACAGGGGCAGGCCGCCGTAACGGCCCAGGACGATCAGAATCCAGTAGAGCAGCGCCAGGTGGTAGACCAAACCGCCCAAAAAACCCACCAGGGCGCTGCGGCCGGGCGGGGCGTGAAGGGTGGCCAGGAGCAGGGGCGCCAGGGCGACGAACAACAGGGGCCACCAGCCGATCCGACCGGGCATGGCCAGGGCAAGAAGGCAGGCGGTGAGGATGCCGCAGGGCAGCGCCCAGCCGGTCTCAGCCCTGGGCAGGAGACTCTTCACTCCGGTAGATCCGGACGGATTTGATGCGGCGCTGATCCGCACCCAGCACTTTGAACGACAACGGGCCTTCCTGGACAACCACCCCGGTCGGCGGCACTTTTCCCAGGCGGTGGATAATGAACCCGCCCACCGATTCAAAGGGTCCATCGGGCATGGTGCAGTGGAAATGGGACTCCACATCCTCCACATCGATCTTGGCGTCGACGATCACGGTGCGCTCGTCGACCACCCGCAACTCGCTTTCGGCGTCGTCGTGCTCATCGTCAATCTCGCCGACGATCTCCTCGATCACGTCCTCCAGGGTGACCAAGCCGCGCACACCGCCAAACTCATCGACCACCACGGCCATGTGAATCTTCTTCAATTGAAACTCGCGCAGCAGCTCGGTGATCGGTTTGGACTCGGGAATGAAGGTGACCGGGTTGAGAAATTCCCTGAGGTCAAGGTCGGTGGACGGACTGCAGGCGCAGATGCGGAGCAGATCCTTGGCGTGGAGGATGCCGATGATGTGGTCCGGGTTGTCTTGGTAGATGGGTATGCGAGTGTAGCCCTCCTCGTTGATCAGCCGGATCAGTTCAGGTACCGAGGCCTTGGCTTCTGCGCAGACCATCTCCGCCGAGGGGGTCATGATTTCCGAAGCCATGGTCTCGCGAAAATCGAAAATTGAGTTGATCAGCCGTTCTTCGTGGACGGAGATCAAGCCCTGTTCCTCGCCCTCCTCCAGCAGTTCCTGGATCTCGTGTTCCAGTTCTTCGGTAGTGTCAGGGGCGCCGCGAAAGCCAAGCTTGGATTTTAGTTTGTCAAACAGGGATTTACTATGCGGCTCATCTTCGGAAGGTGCCGGTGGGGTCGCCGACGGTTCCACGGTTTCCATAAAAAAAATGTTTCTCCTGGGTGCGATGATAAAACGTTTCGTTTGAAAGTATGCTGACCGGTCGCAAAGTCAAGCAAAATCTCCCCCCTGTCCTCCTGTGGCCGACGGGGAACAACCGACCAAAGACCCTGCCGACCTTCAGTTTTCTCCACGCTTCCTCTTGACGCCTCCCGCAGGGTGTGCTATTAGGTGCGCTCGCATTTGGCGGATTGCTTGCAGTGCGTCGAATCGTTTCTTACCCGCTCACGTTTGGGCCGTTAGCTCAGCTGGTAGAGCAGTTGACTCTTAATCAATTGGTCCGCGGTTCGAATCCGCGACGGCCCACCAGCAAATTCAAGCACCTTGTCCTTGCGGGCGAGGTGCTTTTTTGTTGTCTCATCCAAGAGATCAGCACAGGAATTCCCCCTCGCCGACCTTCACCATCCCCTCTTATTTACGCAGGCCGCTTGTTGCAGGCACGAACAGCTCCCACGGGAATTCTTCCCCCTCATCGATTCGCACCAGTTTCCCACTGTCAGTGAGCAGATAGATCCACCCATCCGGTCCCTGCTCCACATCCCGAATACGTTCGCCCAGTCCGGAGAGCAGGCGTTCGCGCGAAACTTCCGCATTGCCATTGAGCTCGATGCGCCAGAGCGCTTTACCGGCCAGCGCGCCCATAAAGGCGTGCCCCTGCCATTGCGGAAAACCGCTACCTGAGTAAAACATCAATCCTGCAGGCGCAATCGACACGGGTGCCCAGTAACTCACTGGCTCTATATAGGTTGGTGCGTGCATGCCGCCGCCAATCCGACAGGCGTCGCCGATAGGATCACCGTAGTTGCAGCCATAGCTCACGAGCGGCCAGCCATAATTCCCGCCCGCCATGATCTGGTTGAGTTCGTCACCCCCCTGAGGTCCGTGCTCATTGAGCCACAGTTCGCTGGTGCCAGGTCTGATTGCGGCGCCCTGCGGATTTCGATGTCCATAGCTCCAGATCTCCGGAAGCGCGCCGGCGATGCCGGGGTTGTCCGCGGGCACGGTGCCGTCGCGATTGATACGGATGACCTTGCCAAGCGTCATCGTGAGATCCTGTGCCGGGATCCCTTGCTGACGCTCGCCAAGGGTCACGAAAAGGGTTTTATCTCCGCGGAAGGCAAGGCGCGACCCGAAATGCCCGGCGCCGCTGACCTTGGGAACCTGTCGGTAGATCACCGCCACATCTTGCACACTGTTGCCTACGAGACGGCCGCGCGCAATCGCCGTGCCTGCGAGACCGGCATCGTCGCCAATGCCGGGTTCCGAGTACGTCCAGTATATCCAGGGATCGGTGATGAAATCCGGATCCAGCGCCACATCGAGCAAGCCGCCCTGACCGGAAGCCGCCACTGCAGGCAGGCCGTTCACAATGGCCTGAACGGTTCCACCGTCGCGGCTCAGGATAATCATGCTGCCGCCTTTCTGGGTAACCAGCATCCGACCATCGGGCAGGAAGGCCAACCCCCAAGGTGACGACAGAGAATTGTTGACCGTGACGACCCTGGGCTCTGCGACCGCTAACGCCTCAGAGATAAGCCGCCCTCGAGAATCGCAGGCTGCCAAGAAGGCCAAGGTCAGCACCAGCATCAAACCGAGCCTTTGTTTCGAATGTGCCATGCAAACCTCCCTCACCGCTTCAGTCGGCGGATCTGCTGCATTCGTCTGGAATCACAGCGCAACTATGACCGACGGCACTTTTCTTGCCTTTTCAATGACTTCCCAGAGGACCGCCCTGAAACCAATCCTCTTCAATGTACCACCGCAAGGTGCATTCCGCAAACCTAGGCACCCTTCTCAAATTGACCTCACCATCACACAGAGACACATCTGTTCAACATGGAGCGACGCCCAGGGCAAATCCTACCACAGAATGCCAAAGGCATTTGGCGAGGAGGTGGTTGCCACCACACGTAATTGTCATGACTGAACGGCAACATATTTCTGATTACCGTCAAAGATCCGCCGAACATTTTTTTAATAATTCGGACGCTATTTGTCCTACCAGGTATGGCACACGGCTCCACACGTCACCTTTACTGACAGGAGCAAGCCATGGCGAAAAACAAAATCTGGTTACAGATAGGGCTGAACTTGCCCGAACTGCTCGCCCGTTTCGGCTCGCAAGAGCAATGTCGACAGGAATTGTTCCACTTGCGCTGACCACAAGGGTAGCAATGCCCGGTGGCCCTGACCAGTACTGCGAGATTCGCGGGCAAAAGTTGTATCAATGCAGGAAAGCGTAATCCGCCAGCCAGGTTTCCGGTGAAGATCGAACCGCAAGGACATCCTGCGAGGGAGTGACGTTGTAATTCTCAAAGGAGGGTGCATCAGGCAGGAGCAGGGATTCATACCCGAAATGATCATTGCAGAAAAAGGCGAAGCGACCGCACATCACACCCTCGCTCGATGGCTGAAAGACTCTATAATATCTATTTGTTACTGTCCTTTTTTTTAATTTTTTCCCGTTGTGTTCCTGTAAGAAGATAAACGCCCATTCCAATCTGCGCCCTCAGTTTGGCAGGCTGGCGCTTTCATGCATCTTTTATAAGCCTGCCAAAATGTTAGGCCTCGCTGCGAAACAATTCGAGAGCCCCCTGCTCATTGACTCGTCGAGTAGGGATGACGGCGCGATCAAAATCTCCCCGAAGCACCTCGAAGAGATCTTTTGCAAACAACCGGTTGCCAATATGCCAGGAATGATCCAATGCCCCTATTTCTTCGGTCTGGTCGGCAGCGCGGAGCGAAGCATCAGAGGAAAGGCGATCAAAGTAATTGGAACAGTCGACATTGACTGCCTTGCGTGGCGCAGTCCCGGGGAGCCCCACGCGCCCCACTCTTGGCGCTATACCAAGGCGCTTCGCGTTCGATAGTTTCAGAACTGAGTCATAGAGATTGGAATAATTTGTCAGGCGGTTGCAATGCCGGTAGAGAGAATCTGTTGATGAGTTGCCGTCTGTCATTGACGCGGAGGATATGTCGCCTCCTATAAAAACGACCTGACTGACTATCCAGGAATTATTA
>CAZFPV010000028.1:0-12195 GCA_964521155.1 uncultured Desulfobulbus sp.
TTCAACCTTCTTCTCTGCCGCCGGCTTGCTGGGCGGCGGTGGTGGCGCAGCCCCGGCAGGCTCCGACGGTCCGCCAGCCTCTCCCATGGAGACCAGGCTGACGCTCACCACCTCTTCGACGATCTGCTGGCTGTCAAAGAGAGACGGCATGTATATGACCAGCAACAGCACGGCTGCATGCACCCCCACTGCCAACGAGGAGGCAATGGCCCAGCGCCTGTCTTCCCGCTGCTGGCGGAGATAAAAATCAGACTCGGAAAAATACACGGCCTTCTGGCAGGATACCTACTTATTCTTTTCTGCGGGGACGGTGATCATGCCAATCTTCTCGAATCCGGCATCATGCACGGCCGCCATGGTGGTGGTCACCACGCCATAGGGCACGTTCTTGTCCGCGCGCAGATAGATGCCGTCTTTCTTCTGCTCGTCGGGCATACCCTTCAACTGCTGCTGCAGTGCCTCCGAGCTGACCTTTTCCTTCTTCAGGTAGACGTCGCCCTCTTTCTTAATCGTGACCACCAGCGGCTCTTCCTGCTGTTTCAAGGCTTTGGTGGTGGCCTCCGGCAAATCGACCTCGAGTCCCTGGGTCATCATCGGCGCGGTCACCATGAAGATGATCAGCAACACCAGCATGACGTCGACCAGCGGCGTGACATTGATTTCGGCAACAAACCCGCGTTTGCCCTTGTTGTTTCCTATCGGTCCCATGCGATCACGTCCTGGTGAGGATATCCCGTTCGATCAGGTTGATGAAATCGGTGCTGAAACTCTCGACGTTGGACTCGACCTCAGCCAGTTTGTTGGAATAGTAGTTGTAAAAAATGACCGCCGGGATGGCCACGGCCAGACCGGCCGCGGTGGCCACGAGCGCCTCCGAGATACCAGGGGCGACAACGGCCAACGAGGCGGAGCCACGCACGCCGATATCCTGAAAGGAAGTCATGATGCCCCATACCGTGCCGAACAGGCCGATAAAGGGGGTGGCGCTGCCGGTGGTGGCAAGAAAAGAGACAGACCGGGCCATGCGGTCGCTCTCGAGGAACTGGGCCTTGCGCACGGCGCGCTTGAGGTTGTCCATGGTAGCCAGCTGCATTTCCAGGGTTGGGGCAACAGTGCCCGCACTGCGGGCGGCGCTGATCTTCTTCAGTTCATTGAAACCGGCGACGAACACCGTGGCCTCCGGGCTAAGGGCGAACTCGCGGGCCGATTCGTAGGCCTCGTTCAGGGTCTTGCTGTCCCAGAAGGCATCCAGGAAATCCAGCGAGGCCAGCCGAGCCTTTCTGAACATGATTTGCTTCATAATGACGATGGACCAGGAGGCCAGGGAGAAGATACAAAGGATTATCATCACCAGCTTGACTTCCCAGCCGGCATGAAGAATCATTTCAAAGATTGACAATTTCACGGCATACCACCCTGTCTCAACGCTTGTTTAATTTCGTAAAAAAACCGGCCCCGGTGGCCGGTCCAAAACACTGTACTCCGCGAGGGTTTACAGGCAGTCACTGCCGCCAGCGCGACAGTCCAGTTCCCCATGCCAGGCAGTTCCGACCAGGGGTGGGCCACACCATGGCCACCCTGTCAAGCACCGTCACAACCTCGCGACCATATGTCATAACAGCAAATTATATCCGAAAGAAATAATTCTGTCGACCTTGATATGCCTTTGGTGTACACAGATCAGGGTATATCCCCTCACTATTTTCAGCCGGCCGTACGCGAGGCTGCGCTGTTTGACCGTTTCAGAGCAAGGAGACAGGCATGGCAGAGACGATCTATGACGTGGTGATAATCGGCGCCGGTCCGGCCGGCATTCAGGCCGCCATTCATGCCGCGCGGAAAAAGACCAGCGTACTGGTGCTGGGCCGCATCGAAAATTCCGCCCTCTACGGGGCCCACATTGAGAATTACGCCTTTGTCGGCGGCGTCACCAATGGTTCCGACCTGCTGCAGACGGGCCTTGCGCAGATGAAGCATTTCGGCGCCGAGATCTCGCCCGAGGATGTGCTCAAGATCGCCGAGGCCGAGGGCGGGTTTCACCTGGAACTGGAAAGCGGGCGGGCCATCTTTGCCCGGGCGTTGATCTTTTCCATGGGAGTATCCAAGAAAAAACTCGGCGTTCCCGGGGAGAAAGAACTCGTTGGCCGGGGCGTCAGCTACTGTGTCGACTGTGACGCAAACTTCTATCGCGGCGCGGTGGTGACGGTGACCGGTGACCGCAGCGCGGCGGTGGACGGCGCCCTGACCATGCTCGGCTACGCCTCCAAGGTGTACCTGGTGGCCAAGGAACTCAATGTATCCAAGGAACTGCTGTCCCGGCTCAAAAGCAGCCGGGTCGAACACATCGAGAGCGCTATCAAGCGGATCGACGGCGAGCGGGCGGTCACCTCGCTGCAGTTGGAAAACGGGACGACCCTGGAGACCGAAGGCGTTTTTGTCGAACTCGGCTCCAAGGGCGCGCTGGAACTGGCCACCCAGATCGGGGTGGCGCTTGATACTGAGTCGTTCAAGTACATCGCCACAACCCGCAAGCAGGAAACCAACATCGCCGGCATCTATGCTGCTGGCGACATCGTCGGTCCTCCCTATCAGGTAGCCAAGGCCGTGGGTGAAGGATGCATCGCCGGCATGGAGGCCGCGACCTATGCCCGCAAATTGAGGAAAACGGAGTAAACGCGCGCAAATGCGGTTGGCGCTGCGCGGTGAGCGGAAATTACCCTTCCTGCTCCCGGGCGCGCTGCCGCTGCAGTTGATCCTGCGCCGCCCGGAGATGCCGAAAAATCTCCCGGCTGTGGCGCGGGTTTCTGGTCTGGACGAAAAGATAGGCAAGCCGCGTCAGGGCAGGAACATCCATCGTTGGCAGCGCCTCGGCCAGTTCGGCCAGGGTTTCGCTCCGCCAATCCTCGCCCCAGACTTCCCGTGATTGCGCACACTCCCGCTGCCGTTCAAGAGCCTCATTGATGAGCGCATCGCGGTAGAGTTCCATCTCGTGAAACTGTTTGCGCTCGGCCAGTCCCTTGCCGCGATGGTCGCCGATAAAGGTGTACAGTTCTTCCAGCGGCAGCAGCAGAACCTGTTTGGTGATGTATTTCAGGTGCCGCTTCCTGGCGCCGCCTTTCAATTGCCGCGTCTCGTGCAACAACTCCTTGAGCTCGTCCGGGCAGGGTAAGCGGTCTATCATCGGTGCCGGCAGGTCGGCCAGTTCGGTGGCCAGCTGCTCCACCTCCTTGATCTGTCGTTTCTGTTCACTTCGACTTATCTGCATGCTGTCAGGCGCCTTGCCTCAGACCCCGGTCTCGGGCAAGGGCTGTGAAAGAAACAGGGAGGCGATCCGGTCCCAGATCCGGTCGGCGGTGTCCTCCTTGGACAGCAACGGCAACTGCATGCTGCCCGCCCTGTCGATCAGGGTCACCTGATTGGTTTCGACATCAAAACCGGTCCGTGACCCAAGAATATCGTTGACCACGATCAGGTCCAGATTCTTCTCCAGCAGTTTGCGACGGCCTTCGGCCGCATGATCTCGACTCTCGGCCGCAAACCCGACCAGCACCTGGCCGGGATGCCGCTTCTTTCCAAGGCCCATGAGGATATCAGCATTCTTGACCAGATCGAGGCGCAGCTCCGATTGCCCTTTCTTGATCTTGTGCTCCTGGCAAACCGCCGGCCGAAAGTCGGCGACCGCGGCCGACTTGACGATAACGTTGGCCCCAGTGGAATGCTCGAACACCACATCGGCCATCTCCTCGGCTGAGGTGACCCTGATTACCGTCACCCCCGGCGGATCCGGCAGGTTGACCGGGCCGCTGACCAGGGTGACTTCGCCGCCCCGGCGCCGGGCGGTGCGAGCCAGGGCAAACCCCATCTTGCCGCTGGAGCGGTTGCTGATATACCGGACCGGGTCGATCGGTTCACGGGTGGGCCCGGCAGTGATCAACACCTTGCACCCGGCAAGATCATCCGGGACAAACACCGCCAGCAGCGCCTCGCGGGCGTGATCCCATTCGGTAAGCCGCCCCTCGCCGGTCTCGCCGCAGGCCAGCGAGCCGCTGCCGGACGGCGCCAGGTGATAGCCGAGTTGCCGCAGGCGGGCAAGATTCTCCTGGGTTGCCGGGTGAGCCAGCATGCAGGAGTTCATGGCCGGACAGACGATCACCGGGATACGGGCGGCAAGCACCACCGTGGCCAGCAGGTTGTCGGCCAGCCCCAGGGCCAACCGGGCAATGGTCTGGGCCGTGGCCGGAGCGATAAGGATAGCGTCGGCCTCGCGGGAAAGGTTGATGTGGGCCATGACCCGATCCGCGTCGTCATCGAACATGTCGCGGTAAACCGGGTTGCCGGAGAGAGCGGAAAAGGTCAGGCTGGAGACAAACCGCTCCGCCGACTCGGTCATCATCACGGTGACGACCGCCTCCTCCTTGACCAGTTCCCGGGTCCAGTCCGCCGCCTTGTATGCGGCAATGGACCCGGTCACGCCGAGCAGTATGCGTTTTCCCTGCAGACCAGCCATGGATTTGCCGCGCTTACTGTTGCGGCTGAATTGTTTCGCCGAAAGGATTCATACCGGCCGCCGCAGTTTTGTCGATGGAGATATACAGGGTCAGTTGAATTTTCCCCATGAACCCTTCCGAAATGACCATCATGCAGGTCTGGCTGGGCTTGGTGAAGGCGAGCATGACATCCTTGGAGGTGGTTTCGCCGACCAGCTTCCACTTGTTGTCGCGCATGGAGCTGAGCAGATAGTCCTTCAGGGAGAGAATCTCGGCCCGCCCCCGGTACACCCAGATGCCGCCGCGGAACGACTCGGTCTTGATGCTCATGGAGGCCTTGCGGTCCCATTCCAGCTCGGACGGGACGTTGATATCCTTGATGTCATCGGCGAAACTCGCCACCTGGGGCAGACCTGAGCCATCGTCCACCGGGGCCTTGCTTTTCTTGCTGCATCCCACCGATACCAGCAGCGTTGCCAAAAACACCAGCACCAACAGTTTGATCCCGATCCCTTTGTTCATTCGTCTCATCCTCCGGAGAGTGGAAAGAGGCAATCGGTCCCCATGCGAGCGCCGATCGCGAAAAAATCATTGCCAAGTCACTGCAAAACTGTTTCTAAGTCCGGTCGCCTTTCGCGGATCCCGGAGCAATACTGCGCACTTTCCTGGCGTGCGCACGGGGTCGCATCGCCGATTCCGGCGATGCTTCCCGGTGCCGAAAGCAACAGGTCGGGGAACATACCCCTTCAGCGCCCCCTCATGGAGGAGGGTGAAGAATTCGCAAACGCAGGCAATATGTTGTAAAAAAATAGGGTTTTATTGTCAATAAACATTTATGGTGCCTCCATCGGTCTTCCCGTTCCTACCAGACGGGAATGGCCCGGCCGATTCGCACCAATTGCAGAACGGATTTTGATCCGCTCCTGAGCAACCCGCCGCTTCTTCGATGAAACACCCTACACCTGATCCGCCGGCACTCTCACCGAACACGGAATTGATCGACACCCATTGCCACCTGGATATGGAGGCGTACCGGACCGATCTGGATGCGGTCGTTGGCGCGGCCAACCAGGCCGGAGTGCGGCGGATCGTGACCATCGGCATCGACGAGACCAGTTCCCGCGCGGCTGTGCGGATCGCCCATCACCACTATGGCATCCATGCCACCATCGGCTTTCACCCCCATGATGCCGACAAAGCCACACCCGGAGCCCTGAACCGACTTGCCGCGCTGGCTGCCGACGAGGCAGTGGTGGGCTATGGTGAAATTGGCCTTGATTATGTCAAGCAATACGCGCCGCGGGACGTCCAGGTCCGCGCCTTCACGGCCCAGCTTGAGCTGGCGCGGGAACTGGGCCTGCCGGTGGTGATTCACGACCGCGAGGCGCATGAGGACATCCTCCGCCTGCTCCGCGACGCCGGTCATCTACCCAGGGGCGGGGTGATGCACTGTTTTTCCGGCGATGTCCACTTGGCCCGAGCTGCGATTGATCTCGGCTTTTTCCTTTCCATCCCCGGGGTTGTTACCTTTGCCAACGCAGGAGCGCTGCATGCGGTGGTCCGGGAAACCGACATCAGCCACCTGATCCTGGAAACCGACGGCCCCTTTCTGGCGCCGGTTCCATTTCGGGGCAAGCGCAATGAACCCAGACTGCTGCTCCACACAGCTTGCAAGATTGCCGAATTGAAGGGGATGGATCTGAATGAGGTGGCCACGGCGACCAGCGCCAATGCCATCCGCTTGTTTGGCCTTCCGGAGAGGGTCGCGCCATGATCAGGGAACATCTGGCCCAGATCCAGCGGACCATGGCCGAGGCGGCCCAACGGGTCGGCAGACCTCTGGACGCAGTCAAACTGGTGGCGGTCACCAAGCAGGTGGACGCAAACCTGATCAACCAGGCTGTCGCCTGCGGTCAGCACCTTTTCGGTGAAAGCTACCTGCAGGAGGCTGCCGCCAAGATCCCGCAAGTCAAGGGCGCGCACTGGCATTTCATCGGTCATCTGCAGAGCAACAAGGCTGCGCAGGCTGCCGCGCTCTTTGACGTGATCGAGACGGTGGACAGCCTCAAACTGGCGCGCCTGCTGGATAGCCACGCCAAGGCTCTGGGCAGGAGCCTGTCGATTCTCGTCCAGGTCAATACCGGAGCCGAGGCCCAAAAGTCCGGGGTGGCGCCGGCAGATACCGAATCGCTTGTCCGGGCGATCATCGAGGAGACCGGCCTGCTGCTGATCGGCCTGATGACCATCCCGCCGTATTTCTCCGATGCAGAACAATCCCGGCCGTATTTCAGGATGCTCGCAACAATCGCCGCCGACCTGGCCCGCAAGGGGCTCTTTGCCGACAATGATCGGGTTGAGCTTTCCATGGGCATGTCCGGCGATTATGCCGTGGCCATCGAAGAAGGGGCGACGATTGTCCGCATCGGCACCGCACTGTTTGGTGCACGAAACATCCAAGGAGTCAAGGCATGAACATTACCATGATAGGAACCGGCTATGTAGGCCTGGTCACCGGAACCTGTTTCGCCGAATTCGGTCATTTTGTTACCTGTGTGGACAAGATCGAGGACAAAATCAGCCGGTTGCAGGAGGGGATCATCCCCATTTACGAACCGGGCCTGGAAGAAATGGTGCGGAAGAACAGCGCCGAGGGCCGATTGCTGTTCACCACCGACATGGCCCAGGCCGTTCCCGAGGCTGACGCGGTTTTCCTCGCCGTGGGCACCCCGAGTTCGCGACGTGGCGACGGTTACGCCGATCTCACCTATATCTATGAGGCGGCAAAAGAACTGGCCGCCCACCTGCAGAAATACACGGTGGTGGTCGACAAATCCACCGTTCCGGTGGGCACTGCCCGACAGGTGGCTCGGATCATCCATGAGACCAATCCAGAATCGGCCTTTGACGTGGCCTCCAATCCAGAATTTCTCCGCGAGGGCGCGGCCATCAGCGATTTCATGCGACCCGACCGGGTCGTTATCGGCGTTGAATCGGCACGGGCGGAACAGCTTCTGCGGGAAATCTACAAGCCGCTCTACCTGCGGGACACCCCCATTGTCTGCACCACCATCGAGACGGCCGAGTTGACCAAGTACGCCGCCAACGCCTTCCTCGCGGTCAAGATCAGTTTTATCAACGAGATCGCCACGGTCTGCGAGGCGGTCAACGCCAATGTCATCGACCTGGCCAAGGCCATCGGCATGGATGGCCGCATAGGGAGCAAGTTTCTCCACCCTGGCCCCGGATATGGCGGTTCCTGCTTTCCCAAGGACACCCTGGCCCTGATGCGCATTGTCCAGGAACATGGTGAAAACGTACGGGTGGTGGAAGCGGCGGTGGAGGCCAACGCTGCCCAGAAGGCGCGTATGATCAAAAAGATACGGGAGATGCTCGGTGGCTCCGAGGCAGGCAGAACCATCGCGGTCTTGGGCCTGACCTTCAAGCCGGAAACCGACGACATGCGCGACGCCCCAGCCGCGACGATCTTGCCTGCCCTGCTGGAAAAGGGCGCCAGACTGAGGGCGCACGATCCCAAAGGCATGGAAGAGGCCAGAAAATGCCTGCCTGCGGGGATCGAGTATGTGAAAAATGCCTACGAGGCTGCGGAAGGGGCCGACTGCGTGGTCCTGATGACCGAGTGGAATCAGTACCGCGCCCTGGATCTGGAGCGACTGAAGGGCAAGATGAAACAACCGGTGTTCATCGACCTGCGCAATGTCTACGATCCGCGGACCATGCAGGCTGCCGGATTTGTCTACACCGGGGTGGGCAGGAAATAGGGGGCAAAGAACAGGCAGGAACCTTGCCACTCAACCTGTGATTCGGCAAGGTTCCTTTGATGAAGAGGGACGGTGCGAGGCAAAATCGCCCCCTGGGGTATAAACGGAAAAGAAGCAGACTACTTGCGCTTCGAGGCCCGTTTTGCCGCCTTCAGCGGGTTGACGCGGATTTTGACAATCTTCACCTCGGGCTTGGCGTGGGTGGCGAGGTTGCAGAACCCAAGCCGCCACTTTGCCGCCGGATTCATGAAGGCGTCGCAAATCCTGTTGTTTTCGGCTGCCACGATCCGGGTGCAACCTTCGCATTTGTCGATTATCGGCTGAAAGGATCCATCGAGTTTTGCCGCACTGCTTGTCTTCATATCGCCAACTCCTGAAAAAATATAAACTTTTTCTTGAATCAGAAAAAAAACTTCCATACAATAGATACGTGTTGAGGCCGAATGCCTCGCGATTCACTAAAAGGATAGTTTTTATAAAGGCAATCGGGGATTCTGTCAACCCCTTATGTCAGCCGCCTTTTAAATACTCTGTCAGCGACTGCCCGAGGTCTGCTCTATGCCGATTTACGTCTGGAAGGGAAAAAACAGTTTCGGAGAGAAACGGAAAGGTGAGGTCGAGGCGATCGATGAGGCCGGAGCCAGGGCGCAACTCAAACGCATGCGGATCGAGGATCCGGTCATCAAGCTCAAGCCCAAGGATCTGCTGGAGAACATCAAACTGTTCAAACCCAGGGTCACGGGCAAGGACATCGTCATCTTCACCCGCCAGCTGTCCACCATGATCGACGCCGGCCTGCCCCTGGTCCAGTGCCTGCAGATCCTCGGCAAGCAACAGTCCAATCCCACCTTCAAGCAGGTGATCAACACCGTCCAGAGCGACGTCGAGACCGGCACCACCCTGGCCGATTCCATGCGCAAGCACCCCAAGGTCTTTGATGGCCTGTACGCCAACATGATCGAGGCCGGTGAGCTGGGCGGCATCCTCGACACCATCCTGTCACGCCTGGCGGTGTTCAAGGAAAAGGCCATGGCCCTGCAGAAGAAAATCAAGGGCGCTATGACCTACCCCGCCATCTGCCTGGGCATCTCCCTCATCATCCTCACCGTCATCCTGGTTTTTGTCGTGCCCGTCTTTGACAAGATGTTCAAGGATTTCGGCTCGACCCTGCCCATGCCGACTCAGGTGGTCATCAATCTCAGTAACTTTTTCAAATCCAATTTCATATTTATCGTGCTGGCGATGGTGTTGCTGTCCTGGATTGTGAAGAAAATCTACAACACCGAACAGGGCCGGCTCCGGATCGACAACATGATCCTCTGGGCGCCGGTCATCGGCCCCCTGACCCGGAAAGTGGCTGTATCCAAGTTTACTCGCACCCTCAGCACCCTGCTCCAGAGCGGTGTGCCCATCCTCGACTCCCTGCAAGTGGTAGGCAGGACCTCGGGCAACAAGGTCATAGAACGGGCCGTGTTCCGGGTGGCGGAGAGCATTGCCGAGGGCCGTCCCATTGCCGAACCGCTGGAGGAGTCCGGGGTGTTTCCCAACATGGTGGTGCAGATGATCAACGTCGGCGAGTCGGTCGGCGCCCTGGACACCATGCTGGAAAAGATCGCCGACTTCTAGGACGAGGAGGTCGACCAGGCCGTTGAAAATCTGACTGCCATGATCGAGCCGTTCATGATGGTCTTTCTCGGCGGCATGATCGGCGGTTTGGTCGTGGCCATGTATCTGCCGATCTTCAAGATCGCCAGCGTTGTCTGATGCTTGAAGTTTTCTTGATGTAACTCTTTCTATTCATGGAGCAGCGAAGATGAGTGAGATTATAGGCGTACTCGGCAGGGAAATCCTTGATTCACGCGGCAACCCCACCGTCGAGGTTGAGGTGCATCTCGAGTCCGGCGCCATCGGCCGGGCCGCCGTTCCCTCCGGGGCCTCGACCGGAACCAGGGAGGCCCTGGAACTCCGTGACCTGGCTGACAAACGATATGGCGGCAAGGGTGTGCGCACCGCGGTCAACAACGTCAACCAGTTGATCGCGCCGGCCATCTACGGTTTCGAGTCCTCCCGCCAGGTGCTGATCGACAGCACCATGCTTGCACTGGACAACACCTCCAACAAGGAGAAACTCGGCGCCAACGCCATTCTTGGCGTTTCCATGGCAGTGGCCAAAGCAACCGCCATGGAACTGGAACTGCCGCTGTATAATTACCTGGGAGGCATCAACGCCAAGGTGCTGCCGGTTCCGATGATGAATATCCTCAACGGCGGCGCCCACGCGGACAACAACGTCGATATCCAGGAGTTCATGATCCTGCCGGCCGGGGCGCCCTCCTTTGCCGAGGCCCTGCGCATGGGCGCCGAAACCTTTCATGCCCTCAAGGCGGTTCTGAAGAAAAAAGGACTGCAGACCGCCGGTGGCGACGAGGGTGGCTTCGCTCCCAACCTGCGCTCCAACGAGGAAGCCATGGAGGCCATCCTCGAGGGTATCGTCCAGGCCGGGTACGCGCCCGGAAAGGACATCTTCATCGGCATCGACGCGGCGGCCAGCGAATTCTATTCGGCCAAGGATCGCGTCTATGTCCTGGGCGCGGAGAAAGAGCCGAACAAATCCCCCGAGCAGATGATCGCCTTCTATGCCGACTGGGTCCGCAAGTATCCGCTCATCAGCATCGAGGACGGCCTGGACGAGTCGGACTGGGACGGCTGGAAACAACTGACCCAGGCATTGGGCAACAAGATTCAACTGGTCGGCGACGACATCTTCGTCACCAACACCAGTATCCTGAAAAAGGGCATCGCCCAGAACATAGCCAACTCCATCCTCATCAAGCTCAACCAGATCGGCTCGGTCACCGAGACGATCGATGCGGTGGACATGGCGCACCGGGCCTCATATACGGCTGTCATTTCCCACCGGTCCGGCGAAACCGAGGACGCTACCATCGCCGACTTGGCTGTGGCCCTCAATGCCGGGCAGATCAAAACCGGCGCTCCCTCACGCAGCGACCGGGTGGCCAAGTACAATCAACTGCTGCGCATCGAGGAGGAATTGGGGTCTGCGGCGCGGTTTGCCGGCATCTCTGCCTTTCCCTTTCTCGCATAAACCGGGTTGACAGGTCGCTGCTCCAGTTTCTATAGTATATTGGTAAAGTTAAGAAAAATACAACCAAGAGGTTCGAGGAGGCACGATATGACACTGACCAAGGCCGATCTGGTGCAGCAGGTGTACAAGGCGCATCCGTCCCTGACCAAGTCCCAGTCCACGGAATCGGTGGAAACCTTTCTCTCAATTTCCAAAACCTCCCTGATCACAGGCCAAGATCTGTTGTTGAGCGGGTTTGGCAAATTTAACATCAAAGACAAGAAATCCCGGCGGGGCCGCAACCCGCAGACAGGCAGCGAACTGACGCTGGACGCAAGACGAGTGGTGACCTTCAAACCCTCGGGCATTCTCCGTTCCCGCATAAACTCGGACTGATCGATAGCGTTTTTTCCCTTTGATCGCACCCCAGGGCGCCGCCAGTTCGGCGCCCTTTTTCATTGCTCCACGGTCTCCCCTTTGCCCATGCTGCCAGCCAGTCGTTTCGAGCGCCTTGACCTTGCCGCCATCGATTTTCCCGATCTTTTCCCGCGGTTTCTTCTCGAAGCTGAAGAGCACATACCCCAGCCAACGGTCGAACGGTTCGGCCTGCTCCGCCCCCTGCCGGTGGTAGAGGCTGGATGCCACCGATTTCAGCTCCTGGGCGATTACCACCAGTTCCAGTCATCGCGCCAGGCGGGATTGGCGGTGGTTACCTGCCAGATTTTTCCGGACTCGATCCCAGCGGAGTTGCTCCTGTCTCTGCAGGTATTGTTCAGTCAGCAGGCTGGACAGATGAGCCCGGTGCTCCAGGCCTGGATTGCCTTGCGGGCACAGACCCTGGTTG
>CAZFPV010000029.1:0-12054 GCA_964521155.1 uncultured Desulfobulbus sp.
AGACCTTGAGGATAGCCGGTTCCGTCCAGGTGCTCATGGTGCTGGTGGACAATGTCGGCCACTGGCCATGGGAAGTGAATGTTCTTGAGGATGTCGTAGCCGATTTCGGTATGGCATTTGATGATTGCCCGCTCTTCGGTTGAGAGCCGGGCCGGCTTGGCCAGGTACTCCGAGGGCAGTGAGATCTTGCCGATATCGTGGAGCAGGGCGGCGAAATGCAACCCTTCGATCTGCTTTTCCGGCAGGCCCAGCTCGCGAGCGATGGCGCAGGCCAGGATATCGACCCGCGCCTGGTGACCGGCGGTGTAGGGATCGCGTTTCTCCGCCGCCAGAGCCAGCGACTTGACCGTCTCCTCCAGACTGTTGTGGAGATCGTCGCGGCTCTTCTTCAGCGCCTCGAGCGCACTCTTGCGTTCCGAAATATCGCGGGCGATGCCCCGATATCCGAGCAGCTCGCCGGAATCGCCGAACACCGGCACGCCGTTCTTCTCGATCACCACGGTGCGGCCGTCCTTGGCCCGGCAGTTGTTCTCAAACCCGGTAAACGGCTTGCGGGAGAGGATCAGCTTTTCGAAGACGCGCCCGGTGCGCTCCAACTCCCGGGCCACGGTCAGGTCAGCCAGATGCTTGCCAATAATCTCTTCGGGAGCGTAGCCGAGCAGGTCGAACACCTTGGGACTGCAATAGGTGTAGACCCCCTCTGGATTGATCTCCCAGATCCAGTCGCTGGTGGTCTCGACCAGGGAGCGGAACCGTTCGTTGCTCTCCTCCAGCGCCCGCAGCAGGCGCTCACGCTCGTCCCAGATGATGCGCCGAACCCGGTCGGCCAGCACGGTGTGGCGGATGGTGTAGAAGGCGAGAAAGGAGATGATCAGCAGTATACCGAAGGAGATGGCGTTGAGCTGCTTGGCGATCAGGCCGATCTCGATGTTGACGTCCTCGATGTAGAGTCCGGTACCGATCACCCAGCCCCAGGGCTTGAAGGCCCGCACATAGGAGAGCTTGGGCACGATCTTTTGCGGGTCGTCCTGCCACTGCCAGAGATAGTCGACGTAGCCGGCATCCTGGGCCTTGACTACGCGGACGAACTCCTCCAGCAGGTTTTTCCCCTTGGGATAGCGGAAATCGGGCACCGGCTCGCCGTGCAGGTCCGGCCGGTAGGGGTGGACAACGATATGGGCCTCCATGTCGTTGACCCAGAAGTAGTCTTTGTTGTTTGGCCCGTAGCGCAGGATGTTGATGATGTCGATCGCTCGCTGCTGGGCCTGCTCGCGGCTCAGGCTGCCCAACCGCTCCAACTGTTCATAGGAGGCGACCATGTCCCAGGTGATTTTGGTCACCTCCTTGAGCATGTCGCGCTTTTTGGCCAGCAGATTCTCTTTCAGTGACGGCAGGATGATGAGGAAGATGGCGGTGACGAACAGCAGTACCGTAAACAGGGCCGGGAGGGCGATCCGGATGGTGATTGCATGCAGTTGCTGCCGTCTTCCTTTCTTGTCCATGCAGGGCGGCCGGCCAGGCGAAGAGGATGCGTTGCGGGGAAAAACAGATCCGGAAGGCGGGGCCATCCGAAGGGATGACCGCGGGCCGTCGTCACGGTGGCGTTTTGCAGGCTGTCTCTCCTTCCTATTGTGCACCATAACGATTGGCAGGGCGACCGGCAAGCATTCTTCGTCACTTTTCCCCGACGGGGGTCGTGGGCGTCATTCGTTTTCGGCTTGACAGGAGGCGGCTGGTCATGTTTTTTAGGAGTCAGTTTCAGGTTCCATTATGGAACAAGAGGGAACTCCGTGAAAATCGGAGACGGGCCCGCCGCTGTAACCGGGGACGAACGCCGCCCAGAGTCACTGACCGCATGGTCGGGAAGACGCGACGCGAGGACGATCCGGGAGTCAGAATACCTGCCTGAAACGAGACAGCCTCCCCCCGCGGATCAGGGGGACGGCGCGAGACGAGGATAAGCAAGGGCATCCCCGGATCATTGTATGATGATCCGGGGATTTTTTTTGCCCGAAGAAGGGGCAAAACCCGGATCGATGCGGCGGGAAGCGCGGCGCGCCATGGTGGCGACGGCCGGCTTCCCTCGGAGGAACGGCTCCCTGGACTGCCGGCCACACCGGCCGGACCCGGGGGGGGGCGCAACCGGTTGCCATGTCCGGAAGGTCTGGCGGCGGCATCGTTTGCCGGCGACGCCGCCGCCATGACCCCGCTCCTGCCCCTTCCCGGCTCGTGCCTGTACCGGAGTCGGAGCCGTTAATCCCCCAGGCCGGGTCGACCGCTCACGGCGGCCCTTTCCGCGCCGTGCTGGGCTTTGCCCGGGCGGTCGTTCCTGCAAATGAACTAAGGAGGTTGCCCCATGGCGTTTCGCCCGCAATTGCTTCTGCTCGCGGCACTGCTGTTCCTCATCCCCCAGTCCTCCCTGGCCGCCGAGAAGGCACCCGAGCATCCGAGTAAAAACAAGGCCGACCCGGCCATCCTGCTGGTCACCTTCGGCACCAGCGTGCCCAGCGCCCGGGCCGCCTTTACCTCCATCGAGCAGATGGTCAGAAAGGCCTTTCCCACGACCGAGATCCGCTGGGCCTACACATCGAAGAAGATCCGCACCAAGCTGGCTAGGGAAGGCACGGTCATCGAGTCGCCCGAGATGGCCCTGGCCCGGCTGATGGATGAGGGCTGCAAGCAGGTGGTGATCCAGTCCCTGCACATGATCCCCGGAGCCGAATTTCACGAAATGTATACCAATGGCAAGCTCTTTGCCCAGATGGCCGGCGGATTTACCCGGGTGACCGTGTCCCCGCCGCTGCTTGCCAACGACGCGGCCATGGAAAAGGTCCTGGACATCGTCGCCGCCCAGGTCGTACCCAAGGAGCGAAAACCCGGCGAGGCGGTGGTGCTCATGGGCCACGGAACCCACCACCCCAGCGACGCCATCTATTCGGCCCTGATGTACAAAGCACAGAAACGCGACCCCAACCTGTTCGTGGCCACGGTGGAGGGAAGCCCGAGCTTCGAAGAAGTCCGCGAGATGCTGGTGCACAAAGGGATCAAGAAAGCCTATCTCGTGCCGCTGATGACCGTGGCCGGAGACCACGCCCTCAACGACATGGCCGGTGAGGAGCCCGATTCCTGGAAGAGCCAGCTCACCAAGATCGACATCGAGAGCGTGCCCGTGCTCAAGGGACTGGCCGAGTTTGAGCCGATTGTCGAACTCTGGCTCGACAATCTTAGGGCTTCCATGCAACAAGTGCGATGACCCAACCGGTTGCCCATTATTTCAGGGCGGCTCTTCCCTTCAGGGCGAGCCGCCCTTTTTGCTTGCAAGGGCCTGTGCAAGCGGGATTCCTTCCGCTCCCGCGCCCGACCGGCGAGGAAAATATTTAACAATCCCTTGAATTAACCGGCGCCAGGCGCAATAATACATGCAAGACCGCTGTGGCAACTCTCTCCCCACCGCCTCATGGAGGGTACGATGACCGACCCCAAGCACTCCCCCCTGCATCAGCACATCACCGCCGTCAAGAAAGGTGAGCGCGTCTTTGAAAACGCTTTTCAGAGCGTCAGCCGGATGATCCTGGAAAAAAAGATCGACAAGGTCACGGTGAACGGCAAATCCACTTTCGATTTTACTATTTTCCGCGAAGGGAGGAAGCACATCATCGGCATGTACGACGAGATCAACTCGTTCGTCTCTTTCGTCAAGGATGCCGCCCAGGGCGGCTCGTCCAAGGAGATGGCCTTTGTTCTCGTGGGCGAACCGGGCAACGGCAAGACCTTCCTGGTCGAATACCTGTGCGCCCTCTACCGCGACTTCCTCGCCCTGCCGAAGAACAAGAAATATACCTTCCGCTTCACCGGGCTCGACCGGATCGGCGGCTACGGGGCGATCCGCACCATCGAGTCGCAGACCTACGAGGATCCGATGATCCTGGCCCTCAACCTCTGCGAAACCAGGAACGAATCGATGCAGTACCTGGCCAGGAAATGCCGGATCAGCGAAGCTGCGCTGGCGACCTGGGCCGAGAACTATCGACCGCTCGGCGCCTGCTCGGCCTATATCTGGAACGAGCTCCGCGCCTGCTGCGGCGACGACCTCGACGAGATGCTCAAGCACATCGAGATCGTGCCCGTGCCGCTGGTGGAGAGCCTGGGCACGGTCACCGGCAAGTACCCGGCCAAGGACAAGATCACCAGTTCGGCGGTGGACCTGCTCGGCGAGGAGTCAATCCAGCGGCTCTTGCACATCACCGACACCAACAACCCGTACCGCTTCGACCTGCGACGCGGGGCGCTGGCGCGGGTGGCCGGCGGCGGCATCCACTTCAGCGACGAGATCTACAAGAACAAGAAGGACCTGGTGCAGGTCTACCTGGGCATCATCCAGAACCGGACCATCGAGATCGACGGCTACAAATGGCCCATTGACACCCTGATCATCGCCACCAGCAACAACTCGGAGTTCAACCGCTTCCTCGCCGAGAAGGAAGAGGCGCCCATCATCGACCGCTGCCGCATCTGCTACGTCTCCCACAACACCAACTACCGCCAGCAGCGCGACCTGACCGCCTACGCCATCGGCAACGAGGCCAAGACCACGCTCACCGGCAACGTCATGCACCAGGACCCCAACCTCAACTACGCCGCCTCGGCGGCCGTGGTCCTGACCCGCCTGCCCCGCTCTGAGAAGCTGACCCCCATCGAGACCATGAAACTGGCCGCCGGCGAGGTAGCCGGCGAGAAGAGCCTGAAGACCCTTTCCGAGGTGATCGACACCCTCAACCAGGAGCACGACATCACCAAGCGCTTCGGCCAGAAGGGGCTTGGCCAGCGCAACCTCGGCCGCACCATGCAGCTGATGCTGGAGAGTTCCGAGACCAACGAGGGCCGCTGCATGTTCGCCTATGACGCCTTCTCGGCGTTGGAGCGGGTCATCCTCGACTATGTCAGCGAGGCCGCCGACCGGGCCAAGTTCCTTGATGACCTCAAGATCGCCCGCGGCCTCTACCGCGAACGGATCATGACCGAGATGTTCAACGCCTACATGGACGAGCCATTGGCCATCCGCAAGGACGTGCTCAACTACGTCAACATGATCATCGGCATCGACGCCGAGAACCTGGGCGCGGACCGGATGTGGAAGTACAAGAACCCCCAGACCGGCGAGCTGGTGGCGCTCAAGATCGACGAGCGCTACATCGACTCGGTCGAGGCCTGTCTGGGGCTGAAGATTCGCGAGCAGAAGGACAGCTTCCGCACCTCGATCCGCAAGATCTACGGCCAGAAGATCTCGATCAACCCGGACTACGACTTCATGGACAACCTGGAGCTAGTCAAGGCGGTCACCGACGTCCGGCTCAAATCGGACATCGCCGGCGCCGGCAGCCTGATCGGGGCGCTCGCCAACCGCACCAACGAGGAGAACCAGAAGCTCTACGACCGGATGATCGACACCATGCTGCACAAGCTCGGCTACTGTCTCACCTGCGCCCAGAAGACCATCGAGTATTTCTGTACCCAGGTGGACGAAAACTGAACACCCAACCCTGCCAGGTGACCCGATGATCCAGACGCCATTGCACGGATTGCGGCTGCTGTACCGGCAGATCGAAGCCAGAGGACTCTCGGCCGAACAGCGGCGGGTGATCGAGCTGGAGCTGCGGCTGGCCGAACAGGCCGGCGAAAGCGAGCGGGCCCACCGGTTCGCGCCGCCGCCCACCCTGCCCTCACTGTATGCCTACAACGATCAGGAGCTGCTGCAGCGAATGCTGGCTTCGCCGGTCTCCTCGATGATGGCGGCGCAGTCGCTGGATCATCTCCTGGCCCGCGACCTGCAGCGCGAAAAGGACGGCTTTCCCCGCAAGATCCGGGTGGGCAAGCTGGTCAAGCCCGGACGGGACGGCGACGACAAGGTGGTGGTGATTCCGACCACGGTGGAAGAAAAGCTCATCCACGACCGCATCCGCGAGGAGAAAGAGGACGGCGAGGGCGAAGGTCAGGATCCTGGCGAGGGCGGCGCCGGCGAGGGCGCCGAAGGAGAGGTCATCGGCGAGCAGCCGGTGCGCGAGGGCCAGGACGGCGGCACCGGCGCCGGTCAGGGCCAGGGCGGGGCCCATGAACTGGAATCCACGGTCTACGACCTCGGCCGGGTGCTCACTGAGCAGTTTGCCCTGCCCAACCTGCGCGACAAGGGCAAGCGGCGGTCGCTGACCCGGTTCGCCTACGACCTCACCGACCGCAACCGCGGTTTCGGCCAGATTCTGGATAAAAAAGCGACCCTGCGTCAGGTGCTGCAGACCAACATCGCTCTGGGGCGTCTACGACCGGGCGAACCGGTGGACACCGGCGGGCTGCTGGTCTCGCCCCGTGACCGGGTCTACCGCATCCTCTCCAAGGAAAAGGATTACGAATCCCAGGCCGTGGTCTTCTTTGTCCGCGACTACTCCGGCTCCATGGGCGGCAAGCCCACCGACCTGGTGGTCAATCAGCACGTACTCATCTACGCCTGGCTGACCTACCAGTACCAGAACCAGGTCGAGACCCGCTTCATCCTCCACGATACCGAGGCGCGGGAAGTCGAGAACTTCCAGGCCTACTACCAGATGCAGGTCGCCGGCGGCACCCAGGTGAGTTCCGCCTACCGCCTGGTCAACCGGATCGTCGCCGAGGAGGAACTGGCCCGCGACTACTCCATCTACGTCTTCCACGGCACCGACGGGGATGACTGGGACACCTACGGCGAGGAGGCTCTGCCCGAACTGGAGACAATGCTCGGCTATGCCAGCCGGGTGGGCATCACCATCGCCGAGAATGGCTTCTCCTCCTCCGGCCGGACCGAGGTGGAGAAATACATCACCAAATCCGGCCTGTTGGAGAGTAAGAAGGATCTGCTGCGGCTGGACGTGATGTCCAAGGACAGCACGGAGGCGCGGGTGATCGAGGGGATCAGGGCGCTGATCTCCTGAACCGGAAAACAAACGGAGCTGGGGCCTGTCCCCGTTCCCGGTGGCGACCATGGAACTGATCAGTCAACATGCCAAGCGGATCATGGAGGGGTGCAAGGACCGCGCCCGGCAGGCCGGCCTGCGCTTCGAGGATCAGACCCTGGAGTATATCGTCACCAACCGGGACCTGCTCGAACTCGGACCGAAGATCATGATCCCCACCCTCTACGATTACTGGGTGCAGGACGTGGAGGTGCTCAAGGAGCAGGGCCGCTACGAGCTCTACCCCAACAACCCCTACGAGACGGTGATCAACACCCGGCCGCCGATCTCCTACTACAATGACAACAACCCGGACTGGCTCAACGTGATGATCTTCTATCACGTCATCGGCCATATCGATTTTTTCCAGAACAACCTCTTCTTCCGCCACACCTGGGACTATGATTTCAACGGCCGAGCCCTGGCCGACAAACGGCTGATCGCCAAACTCCGCTCCGAACACGGCCGCTGGGTCGATTACGTCATCGAATTCGCCCTGGCCATCGACAACCTGGTGGGCTACTTCGATCTGCTGGCCGAAGTAGACGGCGGCACGCACGCGCCGCTCTCGCTGCTCGACTTTTATTTCGACGTCTTTCTCCAGCGCGGCCCCAGGCCGGCGATCAGCGTCTACGCGGCGGAAATCGAGCGCTACAACCGGATGCGGCGGGAACACCCCGAGGACGGCGAAGAGCGCTTCCTCAAGAGCGTGCTCGAGCGGCACGCCGAACTTGAAGCCCTATACCAGCGCAAGTTGAAGGAAAAACAGATGGTCGGCCGCACCGACCTGCTGCGCTTTCTCATGGAGTACTCACCCTTCCTCAACCGGGAGGAAAACCGCTGGATGCTGATGGTGCTGGAAATCATTCGCTCTACCTCACTCTACTTCCAGCCGCAGATTCGCACCAAGATCCTCAACGAGGGCTGGGCCAGCTACTGGCACGACACCCTGTTTCAGGGGGATGACCGCATCAGCGGGCATGAGGTTGATTACGCCATCGTCAATGCCAGGGTGACCTCCATGCCTCGGATCGGCCTCAACCCCTACGCCCTGGGGATGCGGCTTTTCCAATCTCTGGAGGAGCGGGCCGACAAGGGCTGGACCGGCCTGGACTACGATCGCACCGCGGACAGCGTGCTGCGGCGTGATTTCGACCGGGCCACCGGCCTGGGCCGGGACTACATCTTCCATATTCGCGAAAACTACTGCGACTCCATGTTTGTAAACAGCTTCATCGACCAGGATTTCATCGATCAGCACCGCCTGTTCGTGGTCGGCAAGCGGCTCAACAAGGAGCGCATGACCTGGCAGTATTACGTCCGCAGCCGCAAGGCCGACGACTACCGGCAGATGGTGGCCGATTCGCTCTACCACCCGCCCCGGATCGAGGTGGGCGTCGGCGAGAACAACTTACTCATGCTCGAGCATGTCTTCGAGGGCAAGCCGCTGGTGCGCGACTTTGTCCAGGGAGTACTCGTGGGCGTTGAATTTCTCTGGGGCGGCGAGGTACAGTTGCTCACCAGCGTGCCGATTTTCGAGAAGGCTGCCGAGGATGACGGCCAGGCCAAGCAGGAGACGCCAGCACGGGATATACGCTGGAAACGGTTCCGCTACACCATGAAGGACAGGACATTGTCGAGGTCAATGGTGGATTGACCCGGAAGCAAAACACGGATTGGCGACAGGTGAACGGATGGACGCGCTGAACAGGGCTTTGCAGACACTCTCCCAGTACCGGGGCGATCAGCGCCATCAGGACGAGCTGACCTTTCTCGAATTCCTGCGCGAGGTCGTCCTGCGGCCGGAGCGGAACATCCGCAACGTCACCCAGGTCTATGCCGACATGGTCCATTATTTCGTTCGCACCGACGAGGACGAATATGCCGACGACCCGGAATCCATCAGTTATCTCGGCTACGACTGTGGCCGCCTGTTCGTCGAGGGCTCCGATCGGCCGTTCTTCGCCGACCGCCTCTTTGCCAATCGCCTGATCCGGCATGTGGAGTCGCTGTCGGTGGGCGACCAGCAGAACAAGATCTACATCTTCGACGGCCCGCACGGCAGCGGTAAATCGACCTTTCTCAACAACCTGTTGCGCAAATTCGAGCAATACGCCAACACCCCCGAGGGCGCCCGCTATGAAGTGGTCTGGCGGCTCAGGGAACAGCAGTCGGCCGGTTCAGCCCACAACGTCGCCTCGCTTGCGGCCAGGCTCTCGCAACTCCTGGGCGACGAAAACCGCGACGAGGCAGCCACGGGCAGCGCCGGCCAGATGAACGACGAGGGGGGCAACTGGCTGATCCTGCCCTGCCCCAGCCATGACCACCCGCTCCTGCTCATCCCCAAGGAGATCCGGGTGCAGTTCCTCGACGACCTCCTCGACAACGACCGGTTCAAGTACCAGCTGTTCAGCGAGAAGAAATACGAATGGGTCTTCCGCGAAGAGCCTTGCACCATCTGCACCTCGCTTTACCAGGAGCTGCTCCGGCAGCACGGCGACCCGATGCGAGTGCTGGAATCGGTCTTCGCCCGGCCCTATCTCTTCAACCGTCGGCTCGGCGACGGCATCTCGGTGTTCAACCCCGGCGACCGGCGTTCGCAGCGCGGAGTCATCCAGAACGAGGAGGTGCAGCGGTCGCTCAACGCCATGTTCTTCCCCGGCAGCAAGGTCTCCTACCTCTATTCCAACTACGCCAAGACCAACAACGGCATCTACGCCCTGATGGACGTCAAGTCGCACAACACCGAGCGGTTGATGGACCTGCACAACATCATCAGCGACGGGGTGCACAAGGTCGAGCACATCGAGGAGCGGGTCAACTCCCTGTTTTTTGCCCTGATGAACCCGGAGGACAAGAAGGTGCTCACCGACCTGGCAGCCTTCTCCGACCGGATCGAATACGTCAACATCCCCTACGTGCTCGACATCAAAACCGAGGTCGAGATCTACCGAGAGATCTTCGGCAACCACATCGTCGAGAGCTTCCTGCCCCGGGTGCTACACAACTTCGCCCGGGTGATCGTGGCCACCCGACTGCGGACCAAGTCCGACGCCATGCTCGAGTGGATCCAGGAACCCGAAAAATACCAGCTCTACTGCGACCGCAATCTGCAGCTGCTGAAGATGGAGATTTTCACCGGCTACATCCCCAACTGGCTGGCCGAGGAGGACGTGGAACGGTTCACCTCCAAGCGGCGGCTGAAGATCATCGCCGAGTCCGAGCAGGACGGCTGGAGCGGACTGTCCGGTCGCGACTCGATCCGCATGTTCAACGAATTCTACTCGACTTACGCCCGCGAGGACAAACTCATCGACATGTCCATGCTGGGCAAGTTTTTCCGCAAATACTGCAAGAAAGACAAGACGATGCTGCCCATGAACTTTCTTGACTCGCTGTTGCGGATGTACAACTGGTCGGTGCTGCAGTCGGTGAAGGAGGCCTTGTATTACTACAACGAGGAGCAGATTTCCCGCGACATCCAGAATTACCTCTTTGCCGTCAACTTTGAACCCGGAACCACCGAAACCTGCCCCTTTACCGGCGAGCGACTGGAGATCGGCGAGGCCTTCTTCCGGCGCATCGAGGTCCGCCTGATGGTGCCGGAGAGCGGCGCAGAAGCTTTCCGCGACAGCGTGCAGAAGGCCTACGCCACCAACACCCTGACCCAGGAGATGCGGCGCGACAACCTGTCGATCACCGAGACCGGCATGTACCGACATCTGCACGAGCGCTACATCCACACCCTCAAGGAGAAGGTGCTGGAACCATTCCTGGAAAACGAAAATTTCCGCCGGGCAGTCAAGGAGTTCGAACAGGAGTCGTTCAAGACCTACGACCAGAAGATCCAGAACGATGTCCGCTTCATGATGGCCAACCTGCAGAAGAAGTTCGGGTACTCGCGGCAGGGCGCCAAGGAGATCTGTATTTACGTCATTGACAACAACCTGCCGGCGACCTTTGCCGGCCAGTCGCCGGCCAGCTGATTGTCGATTGCCTCTGCCCGAGGGTAGCCCGCAGGCCTCAAGCGGGTCGGGTCACCATAGCGCTGCGGCTGGAGGTATTCCGGAAAAGGGTTGCACCTGCCGGCGCAATGGTGTACACATTTCTCCTCGATTCACGGTCTTGTCCGCCGGAGCGGGGCGTAGCGCAGCCTGGTTAGCGCGCCTGCCTTGGGAGCAGGAGGTCGAGTGTTCGAATCACTCCGCCCCGACCAATTTTTATTGTTTATTATAAATGGGTTGCCGGAAAACCGGCAACCCATTTTTGATTACCGCCTTTTGACGGGGTACAAATCAGGGTACAAAATAACCTCTGCTTGAAATATCTTTTTCGCCTTCCTCTCGTTTTGCTTCCATTATCTACCAACGCCTTTATTGCTACCAACCGACTCCATCAGTGATTCAAGCCCGAATAAAAATACGAAGACTCTTTCGCTGGCATCACAGTTGCCCTTGCTATTAGGTGAACGCCTTGGTTCGAAGAGGCTAGCTTGTCTTGTACCCCCAAAAGGTTGACCACTGTACAAGCGGGAAATCGTCCCAATCCCAGTATACGACAGCATCGACATCTGGATTATTGACCGCTCTGAACGCTTCTGTTGCGTCGAATCCATTCTCTGTGTCGCACATAAAGTGGAACGACTTTTCAAAAGCCTCATGATCCCATTTGCCAGCGAAGAACACGAAGCCGGGATCATGGGTACAGTAAACAAATCGAAGGTGCTCACAGGGAGCCTCGGTGTGATCGTCCTCTTCCATCCAAACGGTCTGACAGACAGGACAGCACACGATTTCACCACCCTCGTCCGGATAAACCAACTCCTGATCCAGCTTGAGCTTTCTGACTTTCATTTTTATCATACCCCGGACAGCGTTATTAACGCGAAAAAAACGAAAATCACATCAAGGCAAGCAAAGCGATATTAATTACAATATCAGCAATTTAACCTAATGAACTGTATTTTATAATTCATATCAAGTACACCTAAGCCAGCGCTGCAGACCGACGCCAGAGCCAGGCGTCGAACTCCCGGCGTGGAAGTGAGAGAAGGTCAGCAGCGTAGCAAAATGAC
>CAZFPV010000030.1:0-11970 GCA_964521155.1 uncultured Desulfobulbus sp.
CCTTGTCCCGCTCCGATTTGTTCATCTCGACCACGCCGTGCAGGTCGTCGATGTCGTAGAGATAGACGTTGTCCAATTCGTTGATGGCCGGATCCAGGTCGCGGGGCACGGCGATGTCGATGAAGAACAGCGGGCTGTTGCGCCGCTCGCGCATCACCGGGCGCACGTCCTCCTTGCGCAGGATGAGGTCGGGGGCGCCAGTGGAACTGATGATGATGTCGACCTGCTCCAATTGGCCAATGATCTCTTCCAGGGTCACGGCCCGGCCATTGTAGCAGCGGGCCAGGTTCACCGCCCGCTCCAAGGTGCGGTTGGCGACAACCACCTCGGCCACTCCCTGCCCCACCAGGTGCTCGGCCGCCAGTTCCGCCATCTCGCCGGCGCCGATGAGCAGCACCTTCTTGCCAGCGAGTTCGCCGAAGATCTTGCGCGCCATCTCCACCGCGGCGTAGCTGATCGAGACCGCGCTGGCGCCGATCCGGGTTTCGGTGCGCACCCGTTTGGCTACGGAAAAGGACTTGTGCAGCAACTTGTTGAGGATGAAACCGCTGCACCGGGCCTTGGCTGCGTGCCGGTAGGCCTCCTTCAGCTGGCCAAGGATCTGGGCTTCGCCGACAATCATTGAATCCAGGCTTGCAGCCACCAGGAACAGATGCTCCACCGCCGCGTCGTCCAGATACTGATACACATGGCGATCCAGTTCTTCCCCGGAAACCGTATCGGAAAACAATCGTTCAAGCACCTGCGCCTTTGCCCGCTCCACGTCCCTGCAGGTGAACAGCACCTCCACCCGGTTGCAGGTGGAGAGCAGATAATATTCGCGCAAGTCCTCCAGTTGGCCCAAGACACGGAGCGGCTCCTCGTAGCCACCGGAAAGCGCCATTTTTTCCCGGACTGCCAGCGGCGTCGTTTTGTGATTGACGCCCAGCAGCACGATGGTGTCACGAGGCATAAGTGTGCACCCCTTCCAGCAGAAAGGAAACGCCCCAGAGGGTAAACAGCACAGCCAGAAAGGCGATGATGCTGAGCACTGCCGCCCTGCGCCCCCGCCAACCGACGGTGAACCGCTGATGAACCACGGCGGCATAGAGAAACCAGGTAACGAGCGACCAGGTTTCCTTGGGATCCCAATGCCAGTACGCACCCCAGGCTTGCTTGGCCCAGATGGAACCGGTGATCAACCCCAGGGTGAGCAGGGGAAAGCCGATGCTCAGACAGTGGTGGTTGAGCTTGTCCAAGGTGTCAAGCGAGGGCAGGCGCGAATAAAACAGGCCGAACCGCTTGCTTTTGATCTCTCGTTCCTGCAGCAGGTACATGATGCCGCCGATGCAGGCCAGGGCCAGAAAGCCGTCGGCGATCAGCGAAACCGAGGCGTGCACCGGCAGCCACCAGGACTGGAGCGCCGGCGCCAGGGGAATGATCTGCCGGGAGGAAAAGGCCGCCACCAGCATCAGTCCCACCACCAGCATGCTGACAAAGGCGCCCAAGTTCTTCACCGTGTAGCGCCAGCGGAAGGTCAGGTAACAGCAGCCCACCGACCAGGCGAAAAAGGAGACCGTCTCGTGGTGGCTGGTGATGGGGGTGTGCCCGGCCTCTATGTAGCGGGCGATGATATTGAACGTGTGGGCGATGACCGCGGCGAGGAACAGGCCCTGGCCGATACGGCGAATCTGATTTTTTTTGGTCAGGAAGAAAACCAGGTAGGCCGCGGCGGAGAGCAGGTAGGCCGCAAAACTGCCTTGAAAGAGGACAAAACTCATGGCGCCTCCTTAATCAACGCGTCCAGAGCGGGATCGACGGGCCGCCCAAGCGTCTGCTCCAGGTGTTCGCGAATTCTGTCGCGGCGGCCGGTGCGAAGCCAGTCGATCATGTCTTCATGGAGCAGGGCCCGGAACAGGTTCCCCCTGGTCGCCTGGCTCCCGCCCTCGGCGAGAAGTTGGTCGCGCAGGCCGGCCATCAGGGCAGTGAGCCGGCCGTACTCCTCGCCGAACTCGGCTTCCAGCCGCCGCCGGACCATGGCCGAGACCGCCGGGCTGCGGCCACGGGTCGAAACCGTCAGCGTCAGATCGCCGCGACGCACCGTGGCCGGGAGGTGAAAATCGCAGGCAACTGGATCGTCGGCCACGTTTACCAGTAGGCTAGATTTGCGCGCATCGCGCACAATCGTGGCTTGCACCTCGGGATTACCGGTGGCGGCAAAGACGAGAAAGGCGCCGGCCAGGTCATCGCGGTCGTAAGGCTTTCGCCGCCACTCGATGGTCCGCTGGCTGGCAAGAATTTGCAGGGTGGGCTCCGCATCGGGACCAACAAGCCGCACCCGGCCGTTGCCGGCAAGGATGCCGCAGATCTTGCGCTTGGCGACCTGGCCTCCGCCGATAACGACGCAGAGCCGACCGGTAATATTCAGGTTGACGGGATACACGGGATGGTTTCGGCCTCCGGCGGGAGCGATCGTCTCCGGCGCAGGCTCAGCGGGGCTGCAGGCGGTTCAGGATGATATGCTTGTCGCCTGCCAGGCTTTTCAGCCGTTTCCGGGTTGCGGCAATGGTATACTCTTTCTCGGCCATTTTCAAGAAGGGTTCCAGGCTGCGGCGCTGGACGTCGTGGGCCAGATAGACCACGCCGCCGGGCTTGAGCGCACGTCGCAGCACGCCCAGGAGCGGCTGAAAAAACTCCTCGCGGAACAGGATTTCGGCGCCGATGATGACGTCGTATCGTTCCATCTTCGGCGGCGAAAGCCAGTCCAGCATGGCGAAGCGGACATTCTCCAAGCGGCTTGCTGCGGCGTTGATGCGCTCGAAATCGAGAATCAATTGCTCGTAATCGCTCAGGGTCACCTGATATCCTGCAGCAGCGGCGACAAGCCCCGGTGCGCCCAGGCCTGCGCCAAGTTCCAGCAGGGTGGCGCCACCCTTGGGTGGCTGGCCGGCGATGAACTCGGACAAGACGATGGCCGCCTCCCAGAGCCGGATCCAGAAGGGGAAACTGGAGACATCTTTCAGGGGATCCTTACCGTCCAGAATCTGCTCCAGATCGGTAATTTTGAGCAACTGCAGTTGATGATCCTTGACGCGAAAAGGTTCAAATGCCACCTGGTAGCGCGCCTTTATAGTGTTGTACAGAGCCAGGGCATCGGTGGGCAGGGTTTGTGGATCCATGGGGGTGTCTCGTTGCAGGATGGGGATAAAAAAAAACGGTCCAAGGCAATGGGCTCGGCTATCGACTGGCTCTGGTTGTTTGCCGGACAACAGGACTTGGCGCCACGGTCGTGCAAGCGGCCTCAGATGTACCACATCCGAGGGCTGGGTGGGCACAAAAAAAGAGCGGATCGACAAGCATCGATCCGCTCTCTGAACACCACTCAGGAAATCAGGCGATCAGCAACCTTCCAGCCCTTTCTTGGCGGGTTTCACGGTCACGGCGTCACCGGCCTTCATGCCGTCTGCCTTGTCGCAGGTAACGGTAACTTTATTGCCATCCACGCTATCCACGGTGCACTTGGCAGCAAAGGCCGCACCTGCACTCAACACGAAAGCCGCTACCATCACTGCTGCAAATACCTTTTTCATTGTGATCTCCTTGATGAAACGAATTGAACAAACCAAACCATTTACCTCTTGCCCATACCACAATTTAAGGAATCCCGGAGTGATTGTCAACAGCAATCGACCCGCAAAAGGCGGCCAAAACCGTTCAAAGCACAGCGGCGATATCTCGTTCCAGCAGGGCCAGGGGGACGTAGCCGGGATATTTTTTGACCACCTGTCCCTCCTTGTTGACGAGAAAGGAGGTGGGGACCGACACAACGTTGCCGAAGCGTTTCGCCGTGCTGGCATCGGCCATCAGCACCGGGTAGTTGATGCCAGCCCGCTGCACCAGACTTGCCACCGGAGCCGGGCCGCTCTCATCGAGCGACAGGGCCACGATGGAGAAACCCCGAGCCTCGTACTTGCGATGCAACTCTCTAAACGTTGGTATTTCCTGCAGGCAGGGGGCGCACCAGGTGGCAAAAAAGGTGATCAGCATGGCCTTGCCCCGGTAAGCGTCGCTGGCAACCACGGCGCCGTCCACGGCCGCGGGCAGGGAAAAGGCGGGCATGGGCACTGCGGCCCGACCGGTTGCGGAAAACAGAAACACCCATAATAAGAGAGCAATGGCAGGGATACACTTCATGGCGCAACTCGGGTTGAAATCACAGGGACCGCCGTTCGCCGATTAATCGGCATCACAGTACCATCCAGTGCGTACTCGGCGCCAATTATGGGTACCAAACGGGAGGCCTTCCTGTCAAGGGTCGGTGGACATAGCCATCCCCGCAGGGCGAGAAACTGCTGTTACACTTTTGCAAGTGCGGTGACAATCTAAGCTAGCCGATGCCCATCGGCGGGTCGCTCAAGCCTTGAGATTGAGCAGGCTCTGCATCATTTGGTCGGTCGTTTCAATGGTCTTGAGATTGGCGCTATAACTGTGCTGGTTCACCACCAAGTCTGGGATCTCCTCACCCAGGTCGACATTGGACTGTTTGACCATCTCGGAGCCCTGGTCGGTCATCTCAGTCACTGCCGGACTGGGCGCGTTCACCTCTTCCACAGTAGCGCGCACGCCCTGCGGCGGCTGGGCGGACAGGATGACCCGATCCTTCTTGAATCCTTCCGTGTTCACATTGGCAATATTGTTGGCATTGTTCGCCACCCGCGTGGAATAGGCCTGCAAGCCGGACAGGGCGGTGTATATTCCAGTTATCATTTTGCTCCTCCTCTGGGTTGCGGGCGTTTCATCCCTTGCTATTCTCTAGCAATATTCGAACCATCCAGACCCTTTCCCGAAAATCGTTGCACCATTGCCCGCTACCGGGTAGATAATCGTATTTGCTTTCCTTCGGTATTCCGACGTCCATCGTTTCCCTATGCAAAGATCATGAGACCATTTGCCGCTCTGCTGTCCGCCCTGTTCGTTTTCGTTGTCACGCCTCCGCTGCTCCAGGCTAATGTGGTGGACCGTAGCGTGGCCATCGTCAACGAGGATACCATCACCCTTTCCGAGGTGAACGAGGCGGGCAAACCCTTTTTTCAGAAAGTCACCGAGCAGGCGCCTCCCGACAAAATGGACGCCGCCATGCAGCAGGCAAGGAAGGCGGTGATCGACAAACTGATCGAAAAGAAGCTGCTCGTGCAGGAAGCCCGCAAGCTGAACATCAAGGTGACCGACGAAGAGGTCGACCATGCCATGCAGCGGATTCTGGACAACAACAAGGCAACCATAGACCAGTTCAGGAAGGAAATCACCGCAGCCGGCATGAACGAGAAGCAGTATCGGGAAGACCTTCGCGATCAGATCGCCACCACCAAACTGATCAACCAGGCCATCCGCTCCAAGATTGTCATTCCCGAGGAGCAGTCGCTGGCCTATTACGACCGGCACTATACCGAGTCAGCTGGCGAGGGGGAATACTATCTCCTCCAGATCGGCGTGATCTGGGGGGCGCAGGACCGGACCGGCAACGTTTCGAGCCAAGCCGAAGCCAGGGATAAAATCGAGCAAATCAAGCGTCTTGCCAAACAGGGCAGCGACTTCAAGGCCCTGGCCAGACAATATTCCGATCTGCCATCAGCCGCGGATGGCGGTGACCTGGGCACGTTCAAGGAGCGGGAGATGGCCCCTGCCATGCGCGATGCCATTGCCCCACTGAAATCCGGGGAACTCAGCGAAATTGTCGAACAGGACAACAGCTACCAGTTCTTTTTCGTCCAGTCGGCCGTTCAGGGGGCCAAAGTGGCCAAGGCGCCATACGATTCCGTCAAGGAGGAGGTCCGGGAAGCGCTCTTTCAGCAGGAAATGGCGCAGCGACTCAAGGAATGGCTGGGCTCCATCCGTGAAAAGGCCTATATCAAAATCCTCTAGGCTTGCACCGCAATCCCCCGCAGTATTGGCATCGATCATCCGCCCCTCCTCCCAACCGAGACCACCCGGCCCACATCGGCCAGAGAGTTCACTTTATGACCCCCAATACCAATCCATCCCCCAACCCTCCAGAACAGAGGCATGTGGGTGAACACCTGCGGCAGCTTCGGATCGAGCAGGGTCTCGCGCTCGAAGAGGTTGCCGAGGCCACCCGCATCTCCCTGTCCAACCTGCGGGCGCTGGAATCCAGGGAGTATGAGAAATTGCCGGCCGACACCTTTGTCAAGGGTTTGATCGGCCTTTACTGCACCTATCTGGGGATCGACGGCCAGAAGGTTGCCGAACAGTATTTTCTCGAACGCTACAACGGGAAAAAGATGCGGCGCACGGCGCAGCACCATATCAACGACTATTCGCTCACCCCTAAAACACTCGCCGAGCCATCCCACATCTCGTCGGCGACTGTCGCCATCATCCTGTTTCTGCTTATCATTCTCTCCTTCACCGGGTTTTGCCTGTATACCTCGTGGAATCCTTTCTCCTTTCTGACCGGGACGACCGACAAACTGTCGTCACAGGTGCTGGCCAGCTTTCATCCAGCCGATCCGGCTACCAGCACCGGGGCGGACAAGAAAGCTCTGAATCTGGAAGTCCTGTTCCTCAAGGACTCCCAGGTCCAGATCACCCTGGATGACAGCCAGCCCCGGCAGCAATCCTTCGCCAGGGAGGCTTCCCTCCGCCTGGAGGCCGACAAGCAGATTCGGCTGCAATTCATGCAGCCCGACAGCGCCACCCTGCAGCTAAACGGTTCCCCGCTGCCTTTTCCCCAGAACGGCGACGGCCGCTTCGTCCTGCAGATTCCCACTCCGCCCGCCGCGCAATGACAATCCGCACCACCCGCGGCATTGTCCTCCACATTGCCGCCCATCGTGAATCGGACAAACTGGTCAGCCTCTACAGCCGCGAGTTGGGCCGCGTCACCGGCATCGCCAAGGGGGCCATGAACAGCGCCCGCCGATTTGTCAACAAACTCGAGGAATTCTCGCTCCTGCAGGTCGGATACCGGCCGCCCAGGGGACAGGCGGGCCTCCTGTTTCTTGCCGAAGCCGACCTGCTCCGCTCGCATCTCGCCCTGCGCCAGGACTATCGCCGCTATGTGGCCGCTATGTACCTCTGCGAGCTGACCCTCCGCTTCACCCGGGAGGGCGATCCGGATCCCGGACTCTTCGCCCTGTTGCAATGGGCCCTGAATTCGCTTGATCAGGGTGCGCCGCCGGTCAAGACGACCGTGCTCTTTCACCTGCTCCTCCTCTCCCATGCGGGGTATCGACCCGACCTGAGCCGGTGCGCCACCTGCCGGACCGAGGTCGGACCCGACCGGACCTTCACCCTGTTGCCCGGCGGCGGCGTCTTGCTCTGCAGCGCCTGTCAGCCGCTGTCAAGTTCCCGCCACGGCCGGCTTTCGGTCCAGACGCTCAAAATTCTCGCCAGCGCCCAGACAGCCAGCCCGGAATGGCTCAATCGGCTGCGTTTTCCCGAACGAGCCGCGGCCGAGGCCCTGGAAGCTCTGCAGCAGTTCAGTCACCACCTGTTGCAGCAGGACATCCACTCCTGGAAGGCGATGCGTTCCTGCGCCCTGGAAAGGTCATCCAGCAACGCACGGAATCATTTTCCGACCCAAAAGACTGGCATGGTTCATGCTTAATTACCGGGAAATATCCGGCAAAATCGTCATGGCCGCCACATCCTGTGTGCTGTCGACGGCACACGGCGTGACCGCCCGGTCATTTTCCTGGCAGAATCACATTCCTTCACTCCAACCGGCCCCCCGGCCCTTTGTGCAACCAACAGCAACACTATGAATCGTTCAGGCCTCATCATTACCCTGCTCATGGGATGCCTTGCCGTCCTGCTGTGGAAAGTCGTCAACGCGCCCAACATGGAGCCGCCCTGGCCGGCCAAGATCCAGGGGTTTTCCTTCTCCCCCTTCCGTGCCGGACAGTCTCCCAGCGAGCACACCTTTCCCTCGGTGGAAGAGATCGACCAGGATCTGGCGCTCTTGGCCGGCGACGTCCATGCGGTCCGCACCTACAGCGTCGAGGGCACCCAGGCGGAGATCCCCCGGCTCGCCGCGGCCCGTGGATTGAACGTGGTCCTCGGCGCCTGGATAAGCAATGACGAGGCGGCCAACCAGGAACAGATCGAAAAGCTGATCAAGGTCTACCGGGCCAACCACCGCAACATTGTCCGGGTGATCGTCGGCAACGAGACACTGTTCCGCACCGAGCAGACGGTCGACGAGATGATCAAACATATCCAGACCGTCAAGAAATCGGTCTGGGCCCCGGTCAGTCTGGCCGAGCCCTGGCATATCTGGCTGAAGAACCCCAAGCTGGTGGAGCAGGTCGATTTCATTGCCATCCACCTGCTGCCCTACTGGGAGTATGTCCCAGTGGATCAGGCCGTGCAGTACTGCGTCGACCGGTACAAAGAGGTCCAGGCCGCCTACCCCAACAAGCCGATCGTCATCGGTGAGGTGGGCTGGCCGAGCGCCGGCCGGATGCGCGGCGACGCCATCCCCAGCGCCGCCAACCAGGCCAAGTTCCTGCGCCGGTTTCTCGACATCGCCGAGAAAAACAACTACACCTACTACGTCATGGAGGCCTTTGACCAGATCTGGAAGGGCAAGGATCTGGAAGGCGAGGCCGGCGCCTACTGGGGCGTGTACAACGACCAGCGGCAGCCCAAGTTTGAGTTTGTCCAGCCGGTGATCAATATCCCCCACTGGCGGGAACTGGCGGCCATCAGCATCGCCCTGGCCGTGCTGATCCTGCTCCTGCTGTTCCGCGACAGCAAGGGCTTACTCGATCGGGGGCGAGGCTTTCTGGCCCTCATCGCCTACGCCATCGCCACCTTCGCGGTCTGGGTAATCTACGACTTCCAGCACCGCTACATGACCACCTCGACCCTGGTGGTGGGCCTCTTCCTGCTGCTGGCCGCGACTGGGGCCATCCTCGTCATCCTGGCCGAAGCGCATGAGTGGGCCGAATCCCAGTGGACAAAAAAATGGCAGCGGCTGCCAGAACCAAAGGATGCTGTTCCGGACGAGGCCCTGCCCATGGTTTCGGTGCATGTACCGGCCTACAACGAGCCGCCGGACATGATGATCCAGACCATCAATGCCTTGGCTGCCCTCGATTACCCGCGCTTCGAAGTGCTGGTCATCGACAACAACACCAAGGACCCGGCGGTCTGGCAGCCGGTGGAAGAGCACTGCCGCACTTTGGGCGCGCGCTTCCGCTTCTTCCATGTCGACCCGCTCTCCGGCTTCAAGGCCGGCGCGCTCAACTTCGCCCTGCGCGAGACCTCGCCCGAGGCCGAGGTGGTGGCCGTGATCGACTCCGACTACATTGTCGAGCCCAACTGGCTGCGAGCGCTGACGCCGCAATTCGCCGACGCCAACATGGCCATCGTCCAGGCGCCGCAGGATTACCGCGACGGCGACGAAAACTGCTTCAAGGCCATGTGTCTAGCCGAATACCGTGGCTTTTTCCAGATCGGCATGGTGACTCGCAACGAGCGCAACGCCATCATCCAGCACGGCACCATGACCATGGTCAGACGGACAGTGCTCGACGAGGTCGGCGGCTGGGCGGAGTGGTGCATCACCGAGGACGCCGAACTGGGTCTGCGCATCTTCGAGCGGGGCTACGCCGCCAGCTACATCCCCCGCAGTTTCGGCAAGGGACTGATGCCTGACACCTTCCTCGACTACAAGAAGCAGCGCTTCCGCTGGGCCTACGGCTCGGTGCTCATCCTCCGCCACCATATGATGGCCATGTTCGGGCTTGCGCCGACCCAGCTCACCCGCGGCCAGCGCTACCACTTCCTGGCCGGATGGCTGCCCTGGTTCGCCGACGGCATCAACATGGTGTTCAATATCCTGGCGCTGGGCTGGTCCCTGGGAATGATCTTCTTTCCCAAGCACCTGTCGCCGCCGCATATCATCTTCGCCGCCCTGCCGCTGACCCTGTTTGTCTTCAAGAGCCTGAAGATGTTCTTTCTCTACCGCACCAGACTGACCGCCACCCGTCGGCAGAGCCTGGCCGCCGGACTTGCCGGGCTTGCGCTGTCGCACACCATTGCCCGGGCCATGCTCACCGGGTTCATCACCCGGCGGATCGGCTTTTTCCGCACACCAAAGAAGGCGCAGGCCAACGCCTTTCTCAAGGCCCTGGGCGACGCCCGGGAAGAACTGCTGTTCACGGTAGCGCTGGTGCTGTCGGTGATTGGGGTGCTGACGCTGCGCACCGACGGCAACCTGCTCGACACCAAGGTCTGGGCGTTGATGCTGGCGATGCAGGCCATCCCCTATGCCTCGGCGGTTGTGGTCTCGCTGATCAGCGGTCTGCCCGGACTGCCGGCCAGACTGGTCGGCGTCATGGCCCCGCTGCAGGGGATGGGGAACGGCAAGGAAACGAAGGACTAATGGCTGCGGATCAGTTCAAGGAGTTCCTCAGCGCTGATCCGGGCGCTGAGGTCGGCGCCCTCGAGCAGTGAGTTGGCGAGATCGCGCTTTTCCTGGTGCAGGCGGACGATCTTTTCCTCAATGGTGTTGGTCGTGACCAGTCGGTACACCGTGACCGGTCGCTTTTGCCCGATCCGATGGGCCCGGTCCGCGGCCTGATCCTCCACCGCCGGATTCCACCAGGGATCCATGTGGATGACGTAGTCGGCGGCGGTCAGGTTCAGGCCCAGGCCGCCAGCCTTCAGGCTGATCAGGAAGAGATCGCCCTCGCCCGACTGAAAGCTCTCCACCTGGTTCTGCCGCTCCTTGGCCGGGGTGGTGCCGTCCAGGTATTTATAGTCAATCCCGCGTTCATCGAGAAAGGTCCGGATCAGCGCCAGATGCCCCGTAAACTGGCTGAACACCAGGGCCTTGTGGCCGCCTCCTAGCAGTTCCTCGACCACTTCCGCAAAGACCTGCAGCTTGGATGAGGGGATGTCAATTTGCTCGTTTATCAGCCTCGGGTTGCAGCAGGCGCGACGCAGGCGCATGATCTCGGCCAGAATCTGCAGATGGCGCCCGGTCTTCTCGCTGCTGCCCTCGATGTTCTCGATGGCCTGCTGCCGCAGAGCCTCGTAGAAGCGCATCTCCGCAGGCTGCATCTCCACCCGCAGGGTGATTTCGGTGCGCGGCGGCAACTCCTCCAGAACCTGCGACTTGATGCGGCGGAGCATGAACGGCCGGATCAGTTTTTTCAGGGTGCGCCGGGCCTCTCGGTCCTGATGCTTCTCGATGGGGATGCCGAAGCGACGGTTGAACTGCTTCCAGGTACCCAAAAGACCGGGATTGATGAAGCCGAACAGGTTCCAGAGTTCACCCAGGTGATTCTCGATGGGCGTACCGGTGGTGATCAGCTTGAAGCGTCCGTTGAGCCGCATCGCCGCCTTGGACCGCTTGGTCGCCGCGTTCTTGATCGCCTGGGCCTCGTCAAGCACGATGGATTGCCACCCGACCTGGGCCAGCAACTCAATTTCCTGCTGCAGCAGGGTGTAGCTGGTGACGAGGAGATCAAATTTACCCAGGGCCGGGATGATGGCATCCCTATTCGACTCGGAAAACATGTGCAGATTCAGCGTAGGCGCAAATCGGGCCACCTCGGTTTCCCAGTTCATACAGACCGAGGTCGGGGCGACCACCAGGGACGGCCCTTGATGCGCCAGACTGAGCACCACGGCAATCGCCTGCAGGGTCTTGCCCAGCCCCATGTCGTCAGCCAGGCAGGCGCCCACGCCCAGGTGGGCCAGCCTGCTCATCCAGACAAACCCCTCCTTCTGATAATCGCGCAGATCAGCCTTCAGGGTCGATGGCACCCTGGGCGTCAGTTCCTGGGCATCGGCGATGGCCTGCAGCCGCTGCCGCCATCCCTTGTCAGTGGTGGTCTGGGCCTGCCGGGTCAGTTCCTCCAAGGCGATAGCCGCCAGCGGATGGATTTTGACCTCTTGCTCGCCGGCTTGGTGTCCGTAGAGAATCAACTCCTCCAACCGGTTGCGGAACTCCTGGGT
>CAZFPV010000031.1:0-11954 GCA_964521155.1 uncultured Desulfobulbus sp.
ATCTGGCCGTAGCCGTCATCGGGCTGGACGCTCACCGTTTTGCTCTCCCCCTTGCGCATGCCCTCCAGGGCCTGCTCCAGCCCGGCGATCAGCATCTCCTCGCCGTGGGTGTAGGTGAGCGGTTCGGCTTCGCTGCTGCTATCGATGATGGCGCCGTTGTCCAGGGTCAGGGTGTAGCTGATGGAAACGGTCTTGCCTTGGCTGACGATCATGGTGGCCTCGTTGGTGAAGAATTGCGTCGCCGCGAAATCCGGGTGATCCACGGGGCACGACGGTGTGCGGGAATGCTATAAACCGACCGGTTCGGAAATGCAAGCGGACTGATCCCGGATCAGCCGGTCGAGGCGGTTCTGGAGATCGTCTTCTTGGGCGCGGACGGACTCGGCGAGGTGGAACTGCACCGCGGCCCGGTGCAGGTTCTGGCCGGGGCGACGGACCTTGAAGTAGCGGTCTCCCTCGAGATGATCGGTGAAGAAGCGCAAGCCCAGCTCAAAGCAGATCAGCCGGACGGCGGTCACCAGTAGGTCGCGATCCGCCTGGCCGAGCAGATGACCCGCCTCGGGCCAGTACCCGGCCAGCAGGGCCTGGAACAGGTCGGGGGCAAAGATAGCGGCCCCGGGGTCGCTTGCCTCTTCACCCTGCTGGTTGCAGCAGGAGCGGAGGCAGTCGCCGAGATCGTGGAGGAGCAGCCCGGGCTTGACCGTGTCCAGGTCAATCAGGCAGAGGGCCTGGTCCTCGTCCTCGGCAAAGAGGACATTGGTCAGTTTGGGATCGCCGTGGATCACCTGCTGCCGGAGCCCCTCCCGCGCCTCTTCAAGGACGGGGGCGAGGTGGCGGTCCGCCGTGACTGCCGCAAAGCAGTGTTGCTCCAGGACGTTTCGAGCAGGGGGATGGGGAGCGAGAGCGTCGAACCGGGCCAGGTAGCGTGGGGTAACGTGGAAACCGGGCAGCGGGTCGGCGAGCAGATTAAGGGCAAGGCCGGCGGTCAGGCGGTGAAATCGGCCGAGCAAACGGCCTGTTTCGCGGGCCTGCCTCGCAGTGACGGGTGATGCCAGGGTGCGGGAGCGGTCGATGAAGGTGAGCATCCGCCAGCAGCCGCTCGCATCCAGGTGCTGGTCCTGGCCGGCTGCGGTGGCGATCAGGCTGGGGCAGGCGGGAGCGCCCGATTGCTCGACCGTGGCGAGGTGGTCGGTGACCAGGCGCAGGTTACGCATCACTGGCAGGGGATCGGGAAAGACCGTGGGGTGCAGGCGCTGAAGCACCCGTCGGTCGCCATCCGCCAGTTCCACCAGCCAGGTATCGTTGATGTTGCCCTGTCCCAGCGGCGCAAGCCGGATCGGCAAGCGGCCGGGAAAAAAGGCCTCAAGCACGGTCCCGGGCGGCCGCAGGGGCGTCGGGTTTTCCTGCTTATCCATGCTCGGGCTCCGGGTGCGGCGGCGGGTACTTGACTGCGTTCAGCGCCATCTTCGCGCCGGCCGCTTCGAGCAGGTCAATCCCCATCCGGTCGGCCAGCCGGGTGAGATAGATGAGCACATCGGCCATCTCCAGGGCCACGGCCGCCCGCGACTCGGGTTCCATCCGGCCGCTCTCCTCCGGAGTGAGCCACTGGAAGTGCTCGAGCAACTCGGCCGCCTCGACAATCAGGGCGGCGGCCAGGTTCTTTGGGGTGTGATAAGCCTCCCAGTCCCGCTCGGCGGCGAACCGGCGCAGGGCCAGGGCCAGTTCGTCGAGGCTCTGCAGGCGGTCCGGTACTGCCTGATGCGGCGTGGACTGCGTCCATGGTTCAGGGTGTGCTTGCGGCGTCATGGATAAGGGCAAACAGCGCGTGCGGGTCGGTCTTGTGGGCCTCGGCAATCTCCTTGAGCGATTTGGCGGGATCGGCCTGGATGCCCTTGGCGGCAAGCGCGGCCAGGATCCGTTGCTGATCGAGAGCGTACTGGCTGCAGAGGTCGGCCAGCAGCATGCGGCCCATGCCTGGGAAGGGCTCGCTGGGAAAGGCGGGCGCGGCCTTGGTTTGTTTGGCTGCGCCCTGCTGCATGGCCTCGTATATGGCCCGGGGGGTGAGGCCGTTGGCCTGGGCGATGGCAAGCAGCGTCTGGTTCTCGCCCGTGAAGCGAATCCCCTTGCCGGCCATGGACTGCTTGGCGGCCGCAAGGTCGATCCCGGTGCGTTTGGCGAACAGCGTCAGGGTGGAGAGTTCGGCGTGGCCGTAGGGCGGCTCACCGTACTTGACGGCGGCCCGCTCCTTGAACCCGTGCCCGACATGGAGAATGGTGCTGAACGGCGGCGCCAGCAGCAGGGTGCCGACGACAAAGACCAGGTTCACCGCAAGTGCGGTGGTGAAGGCCGGAGTGAACAGCTCGAAATCCCTGGCCTTGTTCTTCAGGTAGGCGGTGATGGGTTTCCAGTTGTACCAGAGATGCAGCAGGCCGGCGGCGAGGAAGAGAAAACCGGAGTTGGTGTGGATGTCGCCCCACTGGGTCTTGCTCAGCCACAACAGCCGCCAGTCGGACCAGTAAGCCACCCGGCCCTCGGGCACGATGTAGAGGACGATGCTGGTCAGCACCAGGATGACGAACGAGAGCAACAGGGTCAGAGAGGTGATTTTGCGCAGTTCCATGGGATATTCCGGAAGGAGGGCGGTTCAGTCGTCCCTGTCGAAGCAGGGTCGCTCCAAGGGGTCATCATACCGGAAGGACGCCCCTTTGTCACCGGACAAGACCTTGCCCCGGACCCACTGCCGTTCAAGCCACGCCACCCACCATGGCGGTGATCCACGCCACCACCTCGGCCACGGCCCTCTCCACCTCGGGCGTCATATCCTGGCTGAACTCGGCGATGGCCTTGACCTCGATAAGGATGATGCGCAGGTCGGTGGGCATCTCCTCGGGAAAGCAGATGTAGCCGGTTTTGAGCGCAGCCCCCAGGGTGATGGCGTGCGAGTTGACCAGGGCATGGGTGGTGAAGATTTCGTCCAGGGTCAGCTCCAGGATGGTCCCGGGCTCGTGGCCAAGCGTGCAGGCATCGACCACGATGGCCCGTTCATGGCCCCGCACCTTGTCCATCACCTCGAAGCCCACCGTATACACCATTTCGGTCCGGCAGGGCAGACCGCCCTGCTCCAACTGTTCGATGACGACTATCCCGGCGCGGTCATCCTGGCGATAGGGGTTGCCGACGCCGACCACTACGCATTGGTTGTCCATCCACTCTCACCCACGAAAAAGGCCTGGAAGTGTCTTGTTCCCTCCCGGCTTGTTGGTGACGCGATCTAAAGCGTATGCCGTTGTTGGCAACATCTCCGACCGCTCGCCGTAACGGATCATCGTTCGCTGGGGGACTTTTGCCAGGCAAGAGAGTCAGCGCGGCGCAAGACCTTCGGCGGCGTCCAGCAGAGGTTGCCAGCCGGCTGCGGCGCTCTCCTTGAGGTCGGGGAGGATGACGATGGTCTCGGCAAGGCCGAGCTCGTGCAGAGCCCGGCGGCATTCGCGCAGGGTGTCCTGGACAATCTCACGGGGGTGGTCGCCATGGAGATTGTACACCAGGCCCAGCAGGGTCATGCCGCGCGCCTTGATTGCCTCCAGGCTCAGGCGGGTATGGTTGATCGATCCCAGCCGGGGCGAGGTGACCAGGACCAGGGGCAGGTGGCGTTCGGCCAGGAAATCGAGCAGCAGAAGATGGTCGTTGAGGGGAACGAGCAGGCCGCCGGCGCCTTCGACCAGCAGCCACTGGTGAGCCTGCCGCAGCCTGGCCATGGCCTGGTCGAGTACTGCGGCATCGATCGCCTGGCCGATCATCCGCGCCGCCAGCGAGGGACTGGCAGGAAAGGGAAAGACATAGGGGCAGGTGGTTCCGTCCCGATCCAGATCGGTCAGTTGCTGGCCCATCAGCCGGCGGTGCTGCTGGATGTCCTCGGCAATGCCAGTGCAGCCGGTTTGCACCAGTTTGAGGGTGGTCACAGTTTTGCCCTGGGCGAGCAGGTGGCGCGCCAACAGGCCGGTGACGATGGACTTGCCGGCATCGGTATCGATGCCGCCGATGGCAATGGTGTGATGCGCGGTGGTCATGCCGGCCTCGCGGAAGAGGTGCTCAGGGCGGGGTGAAGGAGGCGTCGGTTACGGCCTGGGTCGGGCAATGGCATACATCGGGTGGTAGGTGAGCTGCACCCCCCGGGGGCCGGAAAACCGTTCCCGGTAGTCGTTGAGGAAGATGTTCAGCTGCCGCCTGGTCCAGGGCCGCTGGCCGATGGAGTTGACTCCGGTGGCGCGCAGGTGTTTGAGCACCGAGATTGCATCCTGGAACCAAAGGGTTTCCAGCGACTGTTTGGCGGCCAGGATCTGAAAGTCCTTCTGCACCACCGCGATCAGCTGCTCCAGGTTCATGTAGCGCAATCCCACGCCGGTCACGGCCCGGATCTCGCGCATGTTTTCGCGGCCATACAGGGCCACGGCCATCGCGCCGCCAGGGTTGAGATGGCGGGCGAGCTTGCGGCAGAGGCGGGGCAAATCGTGCACCCACTGCAGGGTGGAGGAGGAAATGATCAGGTCGTAACGGCCGGGCAGGCTGACTGTTTCGATGTCGCCGGCAAGGAAGAGCACCTTGTGGGCCAGATGTTCGGTTTTCTGAGCCACGCAGTGGGCAAAGGAATCGACCAAGTCGCTTGCGGTCAGGTGGGTCAGGCCGGGAAAGCGGTCAATGATCTTTTCCGTCAGCAGGCCAGTACAGCAGCCGATTTCAAGGATTCGGCCGGATGGCGGCGAGGAGATGGTTGCGTGCAGTAGATCAAGCAGGCGGTCCGCGACCAGCAACTGCACCTGGGCCTGTTGTTCGTAGGTGGCGGCGGCCTGCTCAAACCGCAGTCGGATGAGGCGCTTGTCGGCCACAACCGAGGTTGCTTCGGTTCCGGTGTGCGGATGGTCGACCGATGCCGGCATCTTCCCGCCACCGCTTGCCGCAGCAGCAGGGGGATTCATCCGCACCTCGGCGCGCATTGGTAGAAAGTGGATTTCGGCCGATTCGGCCAAGCGGCAGGCGACTTCATCCATGGGATCAGAAACCCCAGAGCAGATTGGCGTCCACCCACCCGGTCACGCCCTGGCTATGGGCCACCTTGACCCAGTCGCCTTTCTTTTCCAGCTTGCGAAACACCACGCCGTACTTGGCCTGGGCCACGATTTTGGCCTTGGCGTTGGGTTCGCTGCGGATGTTGATGGTGGCATCCGAACCTTTGTTGGCCTTGACCACCAGGTGTGGCGTGCTGTTGATGGTCTTTTTCTGCACCCAGCCGACGCTGCCCTCGAAATCCCTGACCTGGATCCACTCGCCCGAGCGTTTGACAATTTCCAGGGGAAAGCCTGCGCCCATCTTCCACAACACCTCGTTGTTGGTCCCCGGGCCGGATCGCATGTTGATGTCCTCGCCGGCCACTGCCACCATTTCCGCCAGAGCTGCGGCCTGGGAAAGGAGCAAGAACATGGGCAGGAGAATGGTTTGTCTGCGTATCATGGCGCCGGCGCGTGTGGTTCTGGTGAATCGGATGGCGGTGTGGCGACATTGAGTACAAGCCCCGCGACCTCCAGGTGTATCGCCTGGAATCGGCAGCCCCGGGTCATGCACCGGAGGCAGCCGATGCACTCGGCACTGTCCGGCGATTCATTGAAATGGATATCCACCGGGCAGACCAAATGGCAGGCACCACACTTTGTACAGGCATCGGCGTCAAATTTCAACCTAATCAGGCTCTTCCCGTTGAACAGCCCGTAAAAGGCGCCCAGCGGACACAGGGTGCGGCAGAAGAAGCGGCTGCAGATGATGCTACCGGCCACCACGACGACCAGGGCAAGGAGTTTGAACAGGAACAGTCGCCCGGGCAAGGCGCGCAGTGAGGAATCGAGCGCCAGCATGGGCAGACCGGCCTCCAAGGTGCCGGCCGGACAGAGGTATTTGCAGAACCAGGGGGCGCCCAGACCAAAACTGTCCACCACCGCAAGCGGCAACACGATGACAAAGAGCAACAGGCAAAGGTATTTGCCCCATCGCAGCGCAGGCCAGAGCGTCCGTTTGGGCGAGGGTATCTTGTGCAGTAGTTCCTGGATGAGACCGAAAGGGCATGCCCAGCCGCAGATCAGGCGGCCAAAGGTGGCACCCAACATGCCCATCCAGCCCAGTACATAGAGGCCGAGGAAATGTTGCCCTGTCTGCAGGGAGAGACGCAGGCCGAGCAGCAGCTGCTGCAGGCTGCCGATGGGGCAGAAGGTGGTGGCGGCTGGGCAGGAATAGCAGTTGAGCCCCGGCGAACAAAGCACTTTGAGCGGCCCCTGGTAGAGGGTGCCGGTGAAGGGGAAGGCCCAATAGCCATTGGCGAGGAACAACCAGATGGCCTGCACCCATCGACGAATGGCGTCCATGGTCAGCCGATGCCTATGCAGGCAAGGCAGATCGACCGCGCCTGTTCCAGGACTCGGGCCGGTTCTCCCAGGGCGATGCCGATCAAAAAGAGGAGGAGAAAAAAGAGGAACAAGGCAAAGCGGCGCGCTGGTCGGTAGTGTTCACCGCGACCGGGTTCCTTCGGCCATCGCCGCTCAAGCCGTGGCACGGCGGAACTCCCGTGCTCAGGGCGCGAGCAGGCCGATCAGCCGGTCGAGATCGGCGCTGGAGTAGTACTCGATTTCCAGCCGGCCCCGCTGGCCCTGCTGCACCAGGCGGACCCTGGCGTGAAGGCGGTTGGTCAGCTGGTTGACCAGGGCGGCGCAGTATTCGGGCGGCAGTTCCACCTCGGTAGGTATTGCTGCCTGCACGGCAGCCTCGCCATCAGCCTGCTTCTTCGGTTGCGGCTGCTGGCAGAGCCGTTCAGCCGCACGCACCGACAAGCCCTCTTCAACGATGCGGTTGCGAATCTCCTGCAATCGCTCGGGTTGCTCCTTGAGCCGCAGGAGCGCACGTGCGTGCCCCTCGCTGACCAGTCCCTGAACAACGTCGTTCTGCAGCGACGGCGGCAACTGGAGCAGGCGCAGGACATTGGTGATGGTTGAGCGTTGCCGGCCCACCTTGCGCGCCACCTCCTCCTGGGTGAGGTGGAATTCGTCCATCAGGCGGGCGTAGGCTGCAGCCTCCTCAAGGGGGTTGAGGTCGTGGCGCTGCAGGTTCTCGATCAGGGCCAGTTCCAGGCTTTCGGTGTCGCCGCCGTCATCCATCAGCACCACCGGCACCTCTTCCAACCCTGCCAGGCGTGCGGCTCGCAGACGACGCTCGCCAGCGATGAGGGTATATTGGCCACCCTTGCCCCGGGTCACCAACAGCGGCTGGATGACCCCCTTCTCACCAATCGATTCAGCAAGTTGGCGCAGCTTTTCCTCGTCGAAGTAGCTGCGTGGTTGGTTGGGATTTGCGCGTATCTTTTCGATATCACAGAGAAAATATTTTTCTTCCGCCTCCGTGGCCTCTTCCGGCAACAGGGCGCCCACGCCCCGGCCAAGCACATTTTTAGTGGTCATGCCTGCGCCTCCGCCTTGGCCCGTTTGAGAAACTCGCTGCCCAGCTGCTTGTAGGCCTTGGCGCCGGGGCAGTTGGCGTCATACTCGATGATGGTCTGGCCGTGGCTCGGACTCTCACTCAAGCGAACATTGCGCGGTATGACCGTCTTGTAAACTTGTTCGCCGAAATGGTTCTGGATCTCGCTGGCCACGGAATGGGTCAAGCGGTTGCGACGATCGTACATGGTCAGCAGTAGCCCTTCGATATACAGGTCACGGTTGAGCGTCTTCTTTACCTTGCGGATGGTCTGGATCAATTGGGCCAACCCTTCGAGGGCAAAATATTCGCACTGCAGTGGGATCAGCACCGAGTCGGCTGCGGTCAGGCTGTTGATGGTCAACAACCCCAGCGAAGGGGGGCAATCGATGAGCAGGTAGTGGTAGCGTTCCCGCAGTGGCCGCAGGATGGACTTGAGCCGCTTTTCGCGGTGCTCCTGGCTGATCAGCTCCACCTCGACTCCGACCAGGTCCATGGAGGCAGGGAGAATGGAGAGGTTTTTCAGCTTGGTGGGCAAGATGCAGTCCACCGGGTCCTTCTGGCCGGTGTAGCAGCTGTAGATATTCTGCTCCTGGCTGGTCTTGAAGACCCCGACACCGCTCGAGGCATTGCCCTGCGGATCCGAGTCGACCAAGAGGACTTTTTTTCCTTTGGCGGCAAGGACCGCCGCGAGATTCAAGGCGGTGGTCGTCTTGCCGACGCCCCCTTTCTGGTTGGCCAGGGCCACAATTCTTGCGCTCACGATCAATTTGCTCCTGCGGTGTCTTTCTTGATGAAACAATGGATGAGTATACTATACTCTGGCCCTTCGGTGAACAGTTCTCTTGCGTGTCAAATCTTTTGGTGGATGTTTCACGTGAAACATGGCCACTATTTTGGGGGTGCGGCGTGGCGGAATACAGTGATGTGCTCATCATCGGCAGCGGTGTGTCCGGGCTGTCCTTTGCCTTGAAGGTGGCGGCCTTTGCCCGGGTCACCCTGGTCACCAAGAAGAATAAGGCCGACTCGGCCACCAATCTGGCTCAGGGCGGGGTGGCGGCGGTGCTGTCGGTGGAGGATTCCATTGCAGACCATGTGCGCGACACCCTGGTCTCGGGGGATGGGTTATGCCACGAAGACATCGTCCGCATTGTCACCAGCGAGGGGCCGGACCGGGTGCGGGAGCTGATGGAGTTCGGGGTCCGCTTTCAGAAGGGGGAGCATGGCGAAGAATTTGACCTCGGTATGGAGGGTGGCCACTCGGCGAGAAGAGTGGCCCACGCCTCGGACCTGACCGGCCGGGAGATTGAACGCGCCCTGCTGGCGAAGATCGCCGTTACCCCCAATATCGAGGTGTTGGAGAATCACTTGGCCGTCGATCTGCTGGTGGCGTCCAAGGCTCTGGGTCAGGAACGGTCGAATGGCGACCGGTGCCTGGGGGCCTATGTGCTCGATCGGACCTCGGGCGAAATCGAAACCCGGCTAGCTGGGATGACGGTGCTCTGCACCGGCGGCTGCGGCAAGGTCTACCTCTACACCACCAATCCGGACATCGCCACCGGCGATGGCGTGGCCATGGCCTACCGGGCCGGTGCGGCGGTGGCCAACCTGGAGTTCATCCAGTTTCACCCGACCTGTTTCTTCAACCGCGAGGCAAAAAATTTCCTCATCTCCGAGGCGGTGCGGGGCGAAGGGGGCGTGCTCATCAATCAGCAGGGAACACCCTTCATGAGACAATATGACCCCCGCGGCGATCTCGCCACCCGGGACGCGGTCGCGCGCGGCATCGATGCAGAGATGAAGGCCAGCGGCGCCGATTGCGTGTATCTTGACATCACCCATAAACCGGCCAAATTTCTCATGCAGCGGTTCCCCAATATTTACGAAACCTGTAAACGCTACGGGGTCGACCTGACCATCACCCCAATCCCGGTGGTGCCGGCGGCGCACTACATGTGCGGCGGCGTGCTGGTGGACGAGTGGGGCCGGACCTCGATCAAGAACCTGCTCGCCTTTGGCGAAACAGCCTGCACAGGCCTGCATGGGGCCAACCGTCTGGCCAGCAACTCGCTCCTGGAGGCGGTGGTCTTTGCCCATAGGGGCGCGCTCTGGTTGCAGCAGTCGATCAGCGACATCCGTAAGGAGCCGCGGATTGCGGTGGCTGACTGGCGGGCCGGCGGCGCGGCCGCGCTTGATGAATGGGTGCTGGTCAAGCACAACTGGGATCAGTTGCGCACCCTGATGTGGGACTACGTCGGCATTGTCCGCAGGACCAAACGGTTGGCCTTGATGCAGACTCGCTTGACCTGGATGCTCAAGGAGATCAAGGAGCACTTTCACGAATATCTGCTGACCCCCGACCTGGTGGAGTTGCGGAACCTGGCCGTGGTGGCGGAACTGATCGTGAAGAGTGCCACCTTGCGCCAGGAGTCGAGAGGCCTGCATTACATCCTCGATTATCCGGACAAGAACGATCAGGGATTTCTCAAGGATACGGTCCTGCGCAAGGAAGGATGAACGCCCCCGACCGGGACCGGTCAGGGGCGAGGGGAAGGGAGTAGTTTATTTCTGCTGGGGCATCATCTGCTTGAGTTGTTCCAGGCTCTTTTTCATCTCCTGTTCCATCTGGGCCTGCTCTTCCTTGCTCAGACCGGGGCCGTCGCCCGCGGAACCAGGAGGCAGAACCCCGGGAGGGATGAGCCCACCCGCCTGCTTTTTCAGGGATTCGACGCCGTCGGGTCGTTTCAGGGTATCCATCATCTGCCGCACGCTCTGGGCCATCATGGCCTCGGTTTCGTGGTCAGTCTTCACCGTGATGTCTGCCGGCGGAGTGAACGCCGAGGCGGGAACGGCGCTGGTGGTGTCGATGCGGGTGGCGTTGACGCTGTTTTTCATGCCCATGATCGACACCTCGGAACGCAAGGGAATGTCCGAGCCGCGCAGGAGGTAGACCGAGGACATACCGCCAATGGTGGTGACGTCGCAGTCATAGCCCATCATTTTTTCGCTGCAGGGTTTGACCGAACCGCCCATCTGCCCCATCATGGCCGCGCCCATCTGTTTGGCGTTCTTCTCGACATTCGCCTTTTCAGCCCCGGTCAGTTTGGTATACTCGGCCATATAGAGTTTGCTGGGGTTGGTGAACCGGCTGCCGGTCTTATCGGCCAGGTCGTAGACCGTCACCCAGTCGGGATCAGTGAGTTCGATGGTGTCGGTGCGGGTGCTCTGCCCCATGACCGTGGTCGTCGCCTTGTGGTGTTTGGCGCGCAACTTGCCGTGGTCTTTGAGGTACAGGATCTCGAACCCCTGCTCGGCGCCCTTGAGTTCGTACTGGATGGTAGCCTCCTTGAAAGGCAGTTGGACCTGCCAGGGCAGTTCGGCGGCCATGGCTGGCGCAGCGGAGAAGGCAACGGACAGCGCCAGGGTGGCGATTCTTCTCTTCATAAGGGTTCTCCTTGGGGATGCGGGGATGTGCTTGGTGATGTGCAACGAACGGGAATGATACTCGAGGCGGACGGATCAATGCAATCAGAACAACAAGAGCGGGGACGGGAATGCTCTCCATCATCCAGACCATAGCGGAGCGGAAGATCCAGCAGGCCATGGCCGAGGGAACCCTGGCGGACCTGAGCCACTGGAGGGACAAACCCCTGCCGGCTGACGATATGGCCGGTGTGCCCGCCGATCTGCGCATGGCCTATCGTCTGCTGAAAAACGCGGGGTATGTTCCGGAGGAGGTGGCCCTGCACCGGGAAATAGCCAGTCTTGAACAGGCCCTGGCCACCTGCACCGAGGAGCGGGAAAAAGTCAGGCAGCTCAAGCGGATCAGCTGCCTGAAAACCAGGCTGGAATGCCGCACCGGCCGCGTCCTCGATCTGGGCGAGGATGGCCCGTATTACCACCGGGTGGTGGATCGTCTCTCCACGCCCAAAAAGTCGTGACCCCGCCTCTCACAACTCGCTGATCTGTTCGAACAAGTTCTTGTCCTGATCTATCTTGCCGCCGTTGCCCAGGGTTGTGCGATAACGTTCTTGCTGCAGCCGGGTGAAGAGCGGGGCAAAAGCTCTGAGATCTGCCGGGGTGGTGGCGAGAATCTCGCTCAGTCGCTGCTGGCGGAAGGCCGGGGTCACCCCGGAGAGATAATCGTTGCGCGCGTTGGCACCCTTGGAGGCTGGCCCCAGGTGCGGGGTATAGCTGCTGTAGGCGCCGATGATCAACTGATCGAGCAACTCTTTGGAGATATCCAGATGCTCGATGACCGAGGGCAGGGCCTCGTAGGCCTCGTAGGTCTTTCGGACCTGGGGGTCGCGGTAGCTGACCATGCCGAAGTTGCCGGTCAGATGGTTGAACTGGATGAAGCAGCCGTAGGCCCCATTCTGCTGACGGACAGTGTTCCACAGATAATCACGGGAGAGCCAGGTGCGCAGCACCTCGAACTGGCCGCA
>CAZFPV010000032.1:0-11887 GCA_964521155.1 uncultured Desulfobulbus sp.
GGGCTGGTCCTGAAACCATTGACCATCACCCGCACCTCGTAGTCGCCGGCCGGAAAGGGGCCAAGCGCCTGGCCGCTCTGCCCCGTGTCCAGGCGGAGGAAATATCCATCCGCCATATCCCGGTTTTTGGGCAGGAGTTGCAATTCCGGCCAGATATCTCCCGTGGCGTCGTCCGCACGGGAGAAACTGACCGTCAGCGTGCCGGTGGCAGCCTCGTGCGCGGCCACGCCTTGATCGTGTGCCGGGGCCAGGATGGTTGCCAGCTGGGCGGCGACCTTGTCGCTGACGAGGATGCTGCTGTGATCCTCCGCAAATCCGCACACCATCCGGGCCTCGGTCTGGGCGCGCGGGTCCAGTTGGGTTGCCAGGGTTACCACCCCGTCATTGTTGGGGCGCAGGGGGTTGCGGTTACCCCTGTGGCCGAACAGGAGATAGTGGTCAATGCCGGGCGGCAGTTTTTTACGATAGATGGACTGGGCAAACTCGCTGTGCGGCTCCATGTCGCGCCACACCGGAATGACGCCCGGCGAGTACTTCAACCCGTTTTCAACCAGTTCGTCGCCACTCCAGGGGGTGGAGATGGAAATGAATTTCTTGATGGCCGGAAACATCTGCCCGTAATCGACCAGAAACGAGCGCACCACCAGCCCTCCCATGCTGTGGGCGACCAGATAGATCTCCTGGGCGGGATAGTTGTTTCGCATGTTGATCAGCTTCCAGAAGAGCAGATCAGCCATGGACTTGATAGACGCTCCCGAGGGATAGTAATAGAACCAGGGCTGGAAGCGATCGAGGTCGATATGGTCGATGAGATACTGCCAGCCGAAGGGTGTGCCGGTGGCGCCATGCACGAACAGGATCGGAATCTTTTTGGGATCGTACGGGTGCAGGAAATAGATATTGCCGCCGAACTCCCTGAAAAATTCCAGCGGCCGCCAAAACCCTTTGACGCCATTGTCTTCGCTGAACAGAGGATCGTCCAGGGCGCGGACCACCCCCGGCGAGGTGAAATGGGGGCTACCGGGCTTGACCTGTGCAACTGCGGTGTTCGCCGGGAAGTCGATCTCCCCTGGTTTGGCGGCGCGGACCACGATATTCACATCCTGCATGACCCCGCCGGTGCGTTCGATCCGCAGCGGCCCACCCATGTGGATGCCGATCGCCTCGTCCTGCTGCCAGCTCAGATCGGCGTTGGCGTCGGCAAAGGCGACGATCTGCCATTGCCCCTGGGGCACAATGAGTTCATAGGGGCCGGGTTGGTGGATGACCGTGGAATGGACGATGGTTCGCTCCTTTCCCGCCGCGGCCACAGCAGCGACAACCAGGGGCAAGGCAGGCGTCGTGCCCTCGGTGGTGACAATGCCAACCACGATGGTTGAATTGTACAGGGTCTCGGTTTCCTGGCGAAGGTGGAGCAGGGAACATCCGGAAATCCAGAGTGACATTGCGCAGAGCAAAACAAGGAGGGCGTTCTTCCTCCGGCCGCAGGTGCGTGTGGACATGGAAGCCTCCTTGGAGAGCACTGGAGATTGAACGGATACGGATGAGCTTCGCCGCCAACGCCGGCAAGAGAGTGGTTTCATGTCATCCCTCATCAGGTTGGGTTGCAGCAGGGGGCGGCGAGGCCGAATCATCGCCCAGGTAGCCGGGGATCTGCCGCAGACCCGTAACGAATCCGTTCCAAGTATGGTGTTCGGTCACAAATCTGGTCCCGTTTTCCGCCCGTTGGCGAAAGCGGGCCGGATCGCGCAGGACCGTCTCGATTGCCTCGACGTAGTGCTCCACCCGTTGCTCGCCGCTGATCAGGACCCCGGTGCGCTCGTTGACTACCTCGCTGATGCCACCGACATCGGGAGCAATGACCAGCAGGCCGGCCTGCATGGCCTCGAGAATGGTGTTGGGCATTCCTTCCCAGACAGTGGTGTGCACATACAGCCCATACGGCGCGTCCGCGATGGAGTCGAACCCGGCAAACGGGCCCTGGTAGCGGATATTGGCCCGGCAGGCCAAGGCGTCGACATGTGTTTTCGTGCCCAGCACATGACTGCCGTACACATGGAACATCCGGTGGGGCAGGGCTACGGCCAAGTCGATCAGCAACTCCGGCTTCTTGTCGGCGTCGAGACGGCCAGCCCAGAGGATGGTCGTACGCTCAGGGGAGGGCGGCGCAAATCGGCGACGGGCCTGTATCGGATGACGGAGAATGTGAACGATGTCGTCGCCGAGACCGTATAGAGCCCGCAGCGTATCCGCGGCTCTTTGGTTATCGGTGAGAATGCCATTCACCGAAGCGAGATGGGGGCCGATCAGGGCTGCATAGCCCGGCTCCACCATGACAGATGCTGGCGGGATGGAGAAAATAGAGACATGGATGCGCAGACGGGTCGCAAGGCTCTGCGCGTAGCGAGTGAAACATTGCCAGCCCAGCCAGGAATAGAAAAGATGCAGGCATCGCGCCCCGGTGTTGGTGAGATACCGGAGCAGCACCTCCGTTCGCTCCTCCGAGGTGAGCGTGGCCGCGATATCGGAGAGCAGTACCTGTTGGCAGCCAGCAGGCAGAGAGATCTGGCCACGTCTGGTCAGGTCGTCGGTGTTGATGCAGAGGATGCGGTTGGAAGCGTGAGAGAGGATAGCTTCCATGCACAGGATCATGCTGCGCTGCGCCCCGCCTGGCAGGCAGGTGGGGACCAGAAAGACATGGGTGGGGCCGAACGCCGCCGCCTTGGTCAGCCGTTCCCAGGCATCGGACATCCGTTCAACCTTCCGGTTGTATCTGATCAAAGCGAGCGCCAGGCCATTTTCCAGCATCGCGGCGACCCTGGCGGTGTCTTGATGTCGGCCAAGTGCACTTCTCACCATGGTTGCAACCCGTCGCGGGACCGCTTGCATCGCTCTCGCCATGGCTGTCAGTGGATACCGCTGGGGCAGTTGTTGGCAGAATTTGGCAATGCCGGTATCGAGTGCGTTCAAACCCAGGGCAAGGACACAGGCGCCGATCGTTGGCGTCTGCAGTTGGGTCAGACTGTAGGCCGGTTCCCATCGGGCAAGGATTGTCTGTTCCCGGAGCAGGACAGCTCTTGCCTGCTGCACCCGCCTGATCGTTGCCAGAGATCGTCGAGCCCGTCGAATCCATTGGATTGTCGCACCGACGGAAAGCTGAATCGGATAGTACGAGAGCAGCGCAGTGGATGCCAGCGTAAACTTTGATTGAAAAACGCCGACCTGGTTGACAAACTCGTCGTCGGTGCAACCGGGTCGCTGGAGTATCACACAATCAGCCACCGTCCGGTGTTCGTATCCAGCGGCCACGGTCTCGCAATTCCACTGCCAGGCTGTGAAACCATGGCATGAATCTCTGGGCGTCGATCGGTACGGGACCGTGCGATATACCTCGCCACGAGCCAGGGCCGGCGTCAGCCAGCACGGGTCAAAGGCCAGTTGCAAGGGGGAGAACCATCGGTGACGCATGTCCGGTTGGAGGGTCACGGTCCCCAGGTTCGGGCCAGAGACCACGAATTCGGGATGGAAGATTGCGGTCTCAGCGGCCTGTTCGGCATCGATCAGCGCCCGGACCAGCCAGGAAGGAGAAACCAGATCAGAGCCGTTGAACACGGCGACGAATCGGCCTCGACAGCAGGCTATCCCCTGATTGCGGGTTTTTCCCGGATCGTGGTGTGCCACTGTTTGTATCACAATTTCAGGAGCTTCCTGCCGCAGGGCACACAAGGCGAGTTCGGTTCGCGGGCCGGGACTGTCGGCCATGACAACGAGTTCCATTGTCTTTCCCAGGTGCAGCAGTTCCTGACGCATTGCAAGAATTGAGCGTATTGCCTGGTTGCCATAATGTCCTTCCCGATGCAGACAAACAACGCAGCTGACATCAATGGCGACGGAAGGCCGGACAGAAGGACCGTTTGGCATTGGTGCCGTCAGGGCTCCTGGCCCACGCTCGTTGAGGCAGTAGGGGTCAGTCGTCAGCAGTGTCGCAATTGCCTCGCCAAGGCGGAGATCCTGGGTTGTTTGGCCATCGGCGGGGCAGGCCAGTGCCCGGCATCCACAGCCGCTGAAATAGGTGTGCATCCACCTGGCCGCACGCTGCTGTTCGCACAGCAGGATGTGGTACAATCCCTTGGCCGTTTCGACATTCTGCCAGGAATACCGGGTGACAGGATCGAACCGGGGGACGTCGCGGCCCCGACAGAGCCGGACCGTCATGCCGGGTGGGCGGCTCAGCGATCTGCCAAAACGGCCGAAGGCCTGGTCGATGAGCAGGCTGTTCAGGTTGACTGTCAGTGCGGGACGGATCTGAATGAGCAGACGCGCGAGCACATCGATCTTGAGTGATGGATCGAGGCTGGCAAAGGAGGGACAGTCACCGAGATCAATGGAGACAAGACGTACCCCCGAGGCCTGCACGGGCATGACATCTCCGGGGGCAGCCTGACGATCGGCGGTTGGCTCAGCAGTCCCCAGGCTGATGCAGCAGATGTCGGTTCGCGCGGTCATTTGCAGGGCGTGGGCCCGGATCAGGCTATCCATCAGCCGGCGCTCGCGCCTGTCGAACCGGTCGGCAAAGGCCACGATCAGCGAGACACTCAAATCGAACCTGGCGACAAGCTCGCCATAGATCGCCGCTGCCGCAGGCGAGGAACACGGGAGCATGATAGGCGTCTGCCCGAGTTCGCGCAGGAGGGGGTAAACGGTCAGGTCCAGCTCGCAGGCCTGCTTTACATGCTTGACCAGCCAGGCCGGCGCCGTCAGTTTCTCTACCGGTGCATCCCATGCTCTGCTCATGCCGGCATGGTGCAGCATCGGCGAAAGATGGTGTCGTCCATGAAGATTGGCCAGCACCTTGGCGTCAAACAGCCTGGTCGGCGCAAAGGTGATGCCCGGAATGAGACCGAGGCTGCGGAAGTCGGGCTGCCGGCGATAGAAATAACTAGTTTCCGGGACGATCACATGGCGAATGCCATCGGCCAGCGATTCGCAGTTCCAGTGCCAGTCCTCGGCGGCAAAACCCCACCGCTCGTCTCTGCCGATGTACGGCCGCTCCCTGAACAGGTGAGTGGTGGCAATGAGATCGGTGGCGTACGGCCAGGAACAGACGAGAAAGAGGGGATGGAACAGGGGGCTGTCCGAGGGTACCTGCCATCGGCCGTGCAGTTGGCTGCCAAAGGTCATTCTGACCTGTGCATGGGCGACGACCCGATCATTGCCAAGGCTCTCCAGCAAGGTGACGCCCTTCCATAGCCAGTCCGGCGAGAACAGGTCGTCGCCGTCGAGCATGGCCAGGTATTTGGTGGATACGCCTCTGATCGCCAGGTTACGCGCCAAGCCGACATCACCGAAATCAACCTCGTGCAGCGCGTCGAGGTGTGCCCTGTACGCGGATACATGGGCGCTGGTGATCGTGTCGCCTCGGTCGATCACCACAGCGAGCCTGCAGGCGACGCCGTGTTCTTCGGCGGCGCGGCAGGCCTTGAGTGCGCTCGCAAGAGATGCCCGAGCCAGATGTCCTTCCCGGTGCAGGGTGACAATGACGGTGAGCAGGGCGCTCATGGATCAGTGGAATGCATCGGGCGAAACGGCAATGGATCGTTTTGTTCGCAGGAAAAGGGGTACCGACGGGAAATCAGTGCAAATTCTATCGATTCGGCTAAAGGAAGCTATGAACTTCTCTCTCCACGACCACCATATTCCGCAACGGCATCCCGACTTTGTCCTCGAAACGTTTGACGGCGAGGTGCTGCTGTATACCATCACGGACGCACGGGCCGTGTATCTCAACGAGACAGCGCATCTGATCTGGCTGCTCTGCGAGGGACGAAACACCGTTGGCGAGATCGTCGCCGCTCTTGCTGCATCCTTTCCGGAAGCAAAGGACGCTATCAGGGAGGATGTGCTTGCCGCCCTGCGCAGTCTTCTCGGTCTGGGGGCGGTGACTATCGTCGAGGCTTGACCCGTCTCCAGGATCCCGCCCGGTTACCGCCGGTGAAAACGGATCGGCACCCCATTGACAACAGACGTCGTTTCGGAAATTGACGGTTGCATGGTACGCCGGTGGCCCTTAGTTTGGCGCGGATGTTGAAGGCGAAGGCGGCATGGTTGTCCCGGCCGGCAGCATGACCGAACAGTGCGCCGAACCGCTTGCCCCGGTCACCGTGGTCAGAACCGACACCGAGGTGATGCCAGGAGCACCGCTGAAGGCTATCTGGGAGGAAAAAGAGCCGTTGGTCGCAGTCGCGGTGGAAACGGTGGTGGTTGTACCCGCACCGGAAGGGGTGGCGGTGATCCGGGTTGTCAGGCCTCCGATCGGAGGCGTGACAAAACCGCTGACCTGGATGATAACCGTCGTTGCGTTCACGTCACCGGCGACAACTGCGATCGAACACGGATCGGCCAGGGCCACTCCGCTTCCGGCCGCATGCGCGGGGAGATACACCTGCTCGATGATGGGCTTGGACCAGGTGGTGGGCAACACATGGTAGGCGAGCAGCGTGCCCACGCCGCCGACCATGGTTTTGACCACTTTTCTTCTGCCGGCGTTTTGCGGATCGGGGAGGGCGTTGTCGGATGGATCGTACCGGTCTTGGGAATCGGTCATGGGTCCTGCTCCTGGATAGGCTGCAACAGTCTTGTTTTCAAGGGATCTGGCACATTCTGCCAATTTTTTCTACCAGTTGCGGCCCGGCTTGGCAACGAAAAGGAGCGAGGCAGCAGTGGCAAATCCAAGGAAATGCCACTGTCCTCCATGCGACCTGATCGTTGTGCGGATGAACATGAACGAGAGGTGGAACAAGGCGGTGTCGACGGTTGATCAGGCGTCGGCCTGTTCCTCCGCAGGCTGCAGCATCGCGATGCAATGGAAGAGGAGCGAAAGCACCATTCCGACCACCGTTGCCAGGGCCATGCCCTTGAGCTGGACATTGCCCAGGTTGACGGCCGCGCCGCTGATGCCCACGATGAGCACGATGGCGGTCAGCGACAGGTTGGCTGGCTTGGAGTAATCCACCTTGGCCTCGACCAGCATGCGGATACCCGAGGCGGCAATGACGCCAAAGAGCAGCAGGCAGACCCCGCCCATGACCGGAGTGGGGATCGACTGGATGAAGGCCGAGAGCTTGCCGACAAAGGCCAGCCCGATCGAAAGCACGGCCGCGCCGCCGATCACCCAGACCGAGTAGACCCGGGTGATGGCCATGACCCCGATGTTCTCGCCGTAGGTGGTGGTCGGCACCGAGCCGCAGAAGCCCGACAGCATGGTCGAGATGCCGTCGCCCATGAGCGAGCGGTGCAGTCCGGGATCGCGGGTCAAATCGCGGCCGACGATGTTGCCGGTCACCACCAGGTGGCCGATGTGCTCGGAGATGACCACCAGCGAGGCAGGCAGGATGATGAGAATGGCGTTGAGGCTGAACGTGGGCAGGTAGAAGGTGGGCAGCGCCAGCAGCGGGGCCTGGGCAATGGTCTCGAAGTGGACCAGGCCGAGCGGGATGGCCAGCAGATACCCGAAGACGATGCCAATCAGCACCGGGATCACCGCCATAAATCCTCGGAACAGCACCGAGCCGAAAGTCACGGCCAGGAGGGTGGCCATGGAGACGATGATCGCCGGGATGTTGAAGCCGCCGGTCTTGGGGTCGGGCAGGATGCCGGCCATGTTGGCCGCCACCTGAGCCAGCTCCAGGCCGATGAGGGCGACGATCGGTCCCATGGTGGCCGGCGGCAGCACGGTTTTGATCCAGTCCGAGCCGAAGCGCCAGATGATCAGGGCCACGCTGGTGAACACCAGGCCCGAGGCGATGAAGCCGCCCAGGGCCATCGAGTAGTTGCCGCCCCACTGGGCCTGATTGGCGCCGAGCACCACGAACACCGGCGAGAGGAAGGCGAAGCTCGAACCGAGGAAGGCCGGGGCCTTGCCCTTGCACAGCACCAGGTAGATCAGGGTGCCGATGCCGTTCATCAAAAGGACAATGGCCGGGTCGATCTTGAACAGGGTCGGCACCAGCACCGAGGCCCCGAACATGGCAAAAAGATGTTGGAAGCTTAGCGGAATGCCGGTCAGCAGGGGCACCTTTTCCTCGACCTGAATGGTTCTGCGCTGCATGGCTTGTTTCCTTGCAAGGGTAGGGGGAATGGGGCGGCCGCGACGGGCCAAAGGGCCGGCAGCCCTTGCCGCGTAGGCCTATTGGGCTTATTCGCGCTTGGTTTTGAGTGCTTCCATGTACTCGCTCCACTCCACCGGCAGCAACGATTTTTTTTGGTTGTTGCACTCCTTGCAGCAGGGCACCAGGTTGTCCTTGGTGCTGCGGCCGCCTCGGGCCAGCGGAATGACGTGGTCCATGGTCAGGTTGGCGTAGCCCACCTGCTGGCCGCAGTACCAGCACGTCCCGGAGGCGGTCTTCTGCTGCCACCAGCGGGTCTTGCGCAGCTCCCGCGCCTTGTTCTTCTCGGCGCGGATCACGGCCTCGTCGATGGCGTCCAGGGAGTACCAGTCCATAGTCATCGGGCTACCTCCCCCAGCAACACCTGGCGGGCACGGCCGACCAGATAGAGCGAGCCGGCAATGCAGATCAGATCCGCAGACCCGGCCAGGCTGGCGGCCAGATCCAGAGCCTGTTCGATCCCGGCCGCGCATTGGGCCCGATCGCGGCAATCCGGCGGCAATCGTGCCAGGAGATCGGCCGGTTCGGCGAAGCGAGGCGACTCGGTGCGGGTGAGGATCAGGTGGTCGGCCAGGGCGAGCAGGTCGTGGAAGGCCAGGCCGAGATGCTTGTCCGCCATGTTGCCCCAGATCAAAATCAGGCGCTGTTGGGGGAAATGGTATAGAAGAGCCTCGGAGAGGGCGCGGATGCCGGCCTCATTATGGGCGCCGTCGAGCAGGATAGGGCAGGGCCGGCCTGTGAGCGTTGCCGGAATCAGTTCCATCCGTCCAGGCCAGGAAACCCGGGCCAGTCCCTGGCGCAGGGCCTGTTCCGAAACCGGAAATCGGTCGGCCACCAGTTCCAGGGCAGCGAGCGCGAGCGAGGCGTTGATGGCCTGATGCGCGCCGATCAGGCTCAGGGACAGGCCGCAGCGCTTGGGGCCGTTGATCGGTTGGTAGTCCAGCCGGCCCTGATCGTTGAGCTGGCCGGAAAAATGCTCGCCAAACACATACAGCGGGCTGGCCAGCGCCCGACAGCACTCGCGGATGACCGGCAGGGCCGCAGGCTCGCGGCCGGAGCAGATCACAGGGATGCCCGGCTTGATGATGCCCGCCTTTTCCCCGGCAATGGCCTCGATGGCGTCGCCCAGATACTGCTCGTGGTCGCGGCCGATGTCAGTGATGATCGAGACCAGCGGCGTGACCACATTGGTGGCGTCGAGGCGGCCGCCCATGCCGGTCTCGAGGATGACCACCTCCGTCTGCTCCTCGGCGAACCACAGCAAGGCCAGGAGGGTGGCGAACTCGAAGTAGGTGGGCTGCCGGCCGGTGAACTGGTGCGCCAGGCGGCTGACCAGACGGGCGAAGGTTGCCTCGCTGATATACTGATCGCCCAGGCGATACCGTTCGCGCACCGAACTCAGATGCGGCGAGGAGTAAAACCCGGCCAGGTGGCCGGCGGCGGTCAGCGCCGCCTGCAGGGTCGCACCCACCGAGCCCTTGCCGTTGGTGCCAGCGATGTGGAGGATTGCCAGCCGCTCCTGGGGGTTGCCCAGCTCGGCCAGGAGGTCGCGGGTGGTGGCCAGGCCAAGCTTGATGGTGAACATCTGCAGCCGGTCCAGATATTGTTCGGCCTGGGGAAAATCCATGGAGGGAAACGAATCGGGCGGAGGCGGGCAGGGCGGCTGGCTTGGGTGCGACTTCACCCCAGGATCTCCAGCTTGGCGTAGTCGAGGTGGAGGATTTTGGAACCGTGGCGGTCGAACAGCACCTCGACCCGGCGCGGCCCGGGCAGGGCTATGATCCGGCCGATGCCGAAAATGGCGTGGCTGACCTGCATGTTCTCGCAAAACTCCTGGGTCGGAATCGCAGGTTTCTTGGCCGGCCTGGTCACGATCTCCCCGGGATAGACGCTGGCCATGGGTGCGGCCAGGGCGCCGGCTCGGTCTACCTTAATATAGAGGCCGGGACTGATCTCGCGGAGAAAAGGCGACATGGCGGTGCGCAGCTGTTGTCGGTCCGGGGTCACCATTTCCTTGGGAAAGGTCAGGAAGAGTTGCCGCTTGGCCCGGGTGGCGGCGACATAAAGCAGGCGGCGCTCCTCCTCCCACTGCTCGCCGGGGCCGGCATTCTGGTGGGGAAAGCGGCCGTCGGCAAGACCAATGACAAAGACTGTGTCCCACTCCAGTCCCTTGGCCGAGTGGATGGTCGAGAGCGCAAGCCTGGCGTCGTCGCCTGGATCCGGGTGATCGGCCGTGCCGGTTTCGGGCGGGTCAAGGGCAGTGTCATCGACAAAGGACTGGAGATCGCCATAGCCGCTGATCAGCACCTTGATCTGGTCCAGTTCCTTGCGCCGCTTGGGATAGTCGTCGTAGTACATTTTCTCGAACACCGGCTCGTAGTAGCTCATCACCAGGTCGAACTGGTCCGAAGGCGTCAGCGCCGGCCGCAGCAGATCGGCCAAGGCCTGGTTGAGCCGCTCGAACTGCCCTTTCCAGGCAGGGCCCGGCCGGTAGGCAGCCAGGGCGGCCATCGGCTCGGCCGCCTGCCGCAGCGAGGTCAGGATCTTCTGCACCGTCTTGGGGCCGACCTTGTCCAACTGGAGAAGGATGCGGTTCCAGGAGAGGTTGTCCCAGGGGTTGATCAACACCCGGAAAAAGCTGAGCAAATCCTTGATATGGGCCGACTCGGTCAGTTTGAGGCCGCCGCGTTTGTCGAACTCAATGTCGCGGCCGGCCAGCTCAATCTCGAGCTTGTAGGAGTGGTAGCCGGAGCGGAACAGCACCGCGATCTCGCTCAAGGCCACGCCCTCGCGGCGACGCTCCTCGATCCGGTCGGCGACGAAGCGAGCCTCGGCCGCCTCGTTGGCCGCGGCCACCACCTGCGGCCGGTCGCCGCCCTGGTGGCTGGTGAACAAGGTCTTGGTGAACTTCTGCTCGGCATTGGCGATGATGGCGTTGGTCAGCTGCAGGATCGGCTGTGTGGAGCGGTAGTTCTCTTCCAGCTTGACGATCCTGGCGCCGGGAAACTGGTCGGCAAAGCGCATGATGTTCTGGAAATCCGCGCCACGGAAGCTGTAGATCGACTGGGCGTCGTCGCCAACCACCATGACGTTCTGGTGGCAGGAGGCGAGCAGGCGGACGATTTCGGCCTGCAACTGGTTGGTATCCTGGTACTCGTCCACCAGAATGTGGCGGAAGCGGTTGGACAACTCGTGCCGGGCCTCCTCCGACTGGGCCAGCAGCCGTTTCCAATGGACCAGCAGATCGTCGTAGTCCATCAGGCCGTGGTCGCGCTTGAACTGGCTGTAGTGCTCGTTGATGGTGTGAAAATCGTTGATGAACTCGGCCAGGTGGATATGGTCGCGATAGACCAATTCCTCAATGGTGGCCGACTTGTTGATGGCCCCGGAGATCAGGTTCATGATCACCCGTTTGGACGGAAACCGCTTGCCCGCACCACTCATGCCCAAGGAGGATTTGATCAGGTTGAGAATGCCCTCGGCGTCGCCCCGGTCAATGATGGTGAAGTTGGATCCCAGGCCCAAATGGTGGCCGAACTGGCGCAGGAGGATGTTGGCCGTGGCGTGAAAGGTGCCGCCCATCACCCGACGGCAGCTCGGGCCGGTGAGCTGACCGGCGCGCCACAGCATTTCCTGGGCGGCCCGGCGGGTGAAAGTGAGCAGAAGAATCGATTCCGGCGCTACGCCCTGCTCGATCAAGTGGGCTACCCGATGGACCAGGG
>CAZFPV010000033.1:0-7903 GCA_964521155.1 uncultured Desulfobulbus sp.
GGGTGAACGTGAACAGTTGCCGGCAGAAGTGCCGCTATTGCAGCTTTTATTCATTCGTGCCGGGAGGCGGCGAGATTCGTGACTACCTGGCGGCGGTGCGCCTGCAGATGCGGCAGCTGGCCGCCCTGGCCGAGGTGCGCGAGCTGACCTTTGCCACGGTCTTCTTCGGCGGCGGCACCCCCTCGATTCTGCCGGTGGAAGAACTGGCAGGCCTGCTGGCCGACTGCCGGCAACTGTTCACGTTCACCCACGAGGAACCTGAGATCAGCATCGAGGTCAATCCCGGCACGGTGGACGCGGCGGGGCTGGGCCAACTGCGGCAGGCCGGCTTCAACCGGCTCAGTATCGGCGTGCAATCTTTTGCCGACAAAGCATTGCGGGAGCTGGGCCGCATCCATACCGCGGCCGAGGCCCGGGCCCTGGCAATTTCGGCGCGGCGGGCCGGATTCGACAACCTCAATTTGGATCTGATGTACGGCCTGCCCGGGCAACGGGTGGAGGACTGGCGGCGGACGCTCGACCAGGCCTTGGCGCTTGCCCCAGAGCACCTGTCGATGTACGAGTTGACCGTGGAAGAGGGGACGCCGTTCTGGCGGCAGACGCAGCAGGACCAGCTGGCCCTGCCCGGCGAGGACGAGGCGCTGGCCATGATGGCCGACATCGACGAAACCCTGGCGGGCGGCGGGATGTCTCGCTATGAGATATCCAATTATGCCGTTCCCGGACGGCAGTGCCGCCACAACCTCAACTACTGGCACAACGGCTGCTATCTCGGCCTCGGACCAGGCGCGGTCTCGGCCCTGGGCAGCAGCCGCCGCGCCGCGACCGCTGATCTGGTTGCCTACTGCCAGCGGGTGCGGGCGGGTGCCGAGGTCTGGGATTCGGTTGAGCGCCTCGACCACGAGGCCGCCTTCCGCGAGACCGTGGTCATGGGCCTGCGGATGATCGCGGGCGTTTCGATAGCGGCACTCTTGGGCCGGTTCGGCATCGATCTGGCCGGATATTACGGCCCGACCCTGCACCGGCTTGTGGATCTGGACCTGCTCAGCCTCGAAGGTGACCACCTCCGCCTCACCGCCCGTGGCCTGCCCCTGGCCAACCGGGTCATGGCTGAGCTGGTGTGAGCTTGACGCGGGTGGCTGAACATGGTAACCATCCGATTAATTTCCCGTCCTTTCCGCGTATGATGCTCTGCCCCGGTCAACCCCTAGGAGGAACGCATGGACTGCCGACTCACCGTTCTCTGTGAAAATTCCGTGGCCGTACCCCATGGCCTGATAGGCGAGCACGGCTGGGCCGTGCACCTCGACACCGGTGTGAATCGACTGCTGCTCGACACCGGTCAGGGGCTGGGTCTGCTCAACAACAGCCGCGCCCTGGATATTGATCTGCGCCGGCTCGACGGCATCGTCATCAGCCACGGCCACTATGACCACACCTCCGGCCTGGCCGATGTCCTCACCCTCTGTGGCGGGGCTGACGTATTCATGCACCCGGACGGCTTCACTGACCGCTACTGGCTCAAGGACGGCCAGTGCCGCGAGATCGGCATCCGCCACAAGCGGGGCTATCTGGAAGCTCTGGGGGCACGGTTTGTGCCGGTGCAGGAGTTTGCCGAAATCCTGCCTGGGATCCATGTGACCGGCGAGGTGCCGCGGGTGACCGACTTCGAGCCGCCCGACCCGACCATGAAGATTCGCAGCGGTGATGGCGCTTGGCTGCAGGACGAACTCCGCGACGACCTGTCGCTGGTGGTCGAGACCGACCGGGGCCTGACGGTGGTGCTCGGCTGCGCCCATGCCGGCCTGATCAACATCCTCACCCATGTCCGCGCCAAGATGCCGGGCAGGCCGATCCACATGGTCATCGGCGGCACCCACCTCGGCTTTGCCGACCACAGTCAGTTCGAGGCCACAGTGACGGCTCTGCGCCAGTTCGGCATCGAGCGCCTGGGGGCCTCCCATTGCACAGGCTTGGCCAACTGCGGTCGCCTGCAGCAGGCTTTTGGCGAACAGTTTTTCTTCGCCGCCGCCGGCACCCGCTGGCAGTGTTGAGCAGGTGGAGGGGAGCCCTTTGCGGAAGCCGAGGTCGGCATCACCGTAACTCTCCGGGCTTGCCATTGTTCGCCCGGCGCGGTAAATTGCCGGATTGAACATCGCCTGGGCCGTGGCCCGGCATGGCGTCAGGGTGTCAGTCGAGAGGTCGGTCAAAGGCAGTGGGCCGGCCTCTGTCCTTTTTTCAATCAAACAAGGAGAAGCAACATGGCAGGTTTTGTCTATCAGGATCCCTTCCCTCTCGGCAAGGATGAGACCACATTCCGGCTGCTGGAAGGCTCCCAGAAGTACGTCGCCACCGAGACCTTCAACGGTCAGGAGATTCTCAAGGTCGATCCGGAAGGGTTGCAAGTGCTGGCCAACCAGGCCATGCGCGAGGTCTCCTTCCGTCTGCGCCCGGCCCACAACGAGCAGGTCGCCAAAATTTTTGCTGATCCCGAATCCTCGCGCAACGACAAGGAAGTGGCCTACGCCATGCTGCGGAACGCCGAGGTGGCGGCCAACTATGTGTTGCCAGTCTGCCAGGATACCGGCACCGCCTGTGTGGTCGCCAAAAAGGGCCAGAACGTCTGGACCGGCTGCGACGACGCCGAGCAGATCTCCGCTGGCGTCTATACCACCTACACCGAGGAGAACCTGCGCTATTCCCAGAACGCGCCGCTCAATATGTACGACGAGGTCAACACCAAGACCAACCTGCCGGCACAGATCGACATCTATGCCACCAAGGGCAACGAGTACAAATTCCTCTTCCTTGCCAAGGGCGGCGGCAGCGCCAACAAGACCTATCTCTATCAGGAGACCAAGGCCCTGCTCAATCCCGGAACCTTGAAGAAATTCCTGGTGGAGAAGATGAAGACGCTTGGCACCGCCGCCTGTCCGCCCTACCACATCGCCTTCTGCATCGGCGGCACCTCGGCGGAAAGCTGTCTCAAGACCGTCAAGCTGGCCAGCGCCAAGTATCTGGACAACCTGCCCACCAGCGGCAACGAGTTGGGCCGCTCCTTCCGCGACGTGGAACTGGAGCAGGAACTGCTGGTCGAAGCCCAGAAACTCGGCCTAGGCGCTCAGTTCGGCGGCAAGTATTTTGCCCATGATATCCGTGTGATTCGTATGTCCCGCCACGGCGCTTCCTGTCCAGTGGGCATGGGCGTCTCCTGTTCGGCTGACCGCAACATCAAAGCCAAGATCAACAAGGAAGGGTTGTGGATCGAGCAGATGGATGCTGATCCCGGCCGCCTCATCCCGGCCGAGTATCGCGACCGTAAAGGTGGGCATCAGGTGAAGATCGATCTTAATCAGCCGATCAAGAATGTGCTGGCCGAGCTGACCAAGCATCCGGTCTCCACGGTCCTGTCGCTCACCGGCACCATCATCGTTGGCCGCGACATCGCCCATGCCAAGTGGAAAGAGCTGCTCGACGCCGGCAAACCGCTGCCTGACTACCTCAAGAACCATCCGGTCTATTATGCTGGTCCGGCCAAGACGCCGCCCGGCAAGCCCTCCGGCTCGTTCGGCCCGACCACGGCCGGCCGCATGGACAGCTATGTCGACCTGTTCCAGAGCCAGGGCGGCTCGCTGGTGATGATCGCCAAGGGCAACCGCTCGCAGCAGGTCACCGACGCCTGCAAGAAGCACGGCGGTTTCTATCTGGGCTCCATCGGCGGTCCGGCAGCGCTCCTGGCCGAGGAGAACATCAAGAAGGTCGAGTGTCTGGACTACCCGGAACTGGGTATGGAAGCGGTGTGGAAGATCGAGGTGGTGGACTTCCCGGCCTTTATCCTGGTGGATGACAAAGGCAACGACTTCTTCAAGTGCCTGTGATGTGAACCGCTGCCCGACCCGGCGCTGCAGCCGGGCCGGGTGGCCTGCAACGACCGGCAGGGAGGGCGATCCTCCCTGCCTTTTTCTGTGTGTGAACCTGCATGGATGATCTCAAGACCTCCGAGGCCTGGCGGATTTTCCGCATCCAGGCCGAACTGATCGACGGCATTGAGACCCTGAGCGATCTCGGGCCGGCGGTGTCGATTTTCGGCGGCGCCCGCTTCGGTGAGGACTCGCCCTACTACACGGCCGCGCGGGAAACCGCCGGTCTGCTTTGCCGCCAGGGCCTGGCGGTCATCACCGGCGGCGGCCCCGGCATCATGGAGGCGGCCAGCCGTGGCTGCTTCGAGGCCGGCGGCACCTCGGTGGGGCTGAACATTGTCCTGCCGCGCGAGCAGCACCCCAACCACTACCAGAACCGCAGTCTCACCTTCCGCTACTTCTTCGTCCGCAAGCTGATGTTCGTCCGTTACGCCCTGGCCTACGTCATCTTCCCCGGCGGCTTCGGCACCATGGACGAATTTTTCGAAGCCCTGACCCTGATCCAGACCACCCGCATCCGCCGCATCCCGGTGGTGCTGTACAGCACCGCCTACTGGCAGGGGCTGGTCGAGTGGATCCGGGCCGAAATGCTGACCAACGGCTGCATCGACCCGGGCGACCTGGACCTGTTCAAGATGGTCGACGATCCCCAGGCCGCAGCCGACGTCATTGGTTGTTACATGGACCAGTGCCGCCAGTACCACGGTGATCAGCGCCGCTCCCCGATCTGAACGATCCGCGCAAGCATTGCCGCCATCCCGGCCGGTCGGTCCGGCCAGGGTGCGTCGAACATGGTGCGTCCGGACCTGAGCCATTCGGCCTCCTTGGTTAAGACCGCATCGCCCGCGGGCTGTTCCGCCGCCCCGGGTTGCGAGGCCCGTGTCCCATTGTCCAGGTCGGTCATGAACGACCACGAACCCCGGTCAGTCCACCAGGAGGAGAGCAACTCCCTTGGCCCAGATTCGGCCTCCAGGGCGCGGAGCCGGTCAGCGAGCCGCTCGCCGGTCAGCATCAGCGACAACCGCAGCCGCTGTAGGCCAATGATGGTGCGCAGGGCCTGGAGCGCTTCCCTGGTCGAGGCATCCGGCTGACCGGAATCGGGCGCCGCATTGTCCGCCTGTTCCGACGGCATGGCCAGGTCGATCTCCTGCAGGCTACGGACTTCCCCCGCCTCGGTGAGAAAGATGCCCGAACCCTTGACCACACCCAGCACGGATCCGGAGGTGTTCTGCAGCTGAAACTCCGTGCCGGCGTGGACCACGGCGATCGCCCCGACCCCTGCTTGCCGCAGCGGCGTCAGTTCCTCCCCACCCTGGCCGTTTGGCCGCCAGACCAACAGCTGGTCAAAGATGGGGTCGCCCTCGTCGATCCAGGCGTTGGCGTCGCTGTCAAATTCGGCGAGTTCGCCAAATCCCGAACCAGAAGCCGGACCGAACAGTTCCATGCCGTTGTTGATGCGGCCGTCGCCGTTGCGGTCAAAGGCAAGAAAGCCGCAGCCCTGGCCCGGGCAGGCCAGGCTTTCCCCCTCGCCGTCGCTGTTGAGGTCAAAGAGGAAGGAGGTGTTGGTGAGCAGCGGGGCGTCGAGATCGAACTGGAGCAGAAGGGGATCGACGAGGGCGGCGGTGAGGCCAAGCGAGGTGGTGTTGACGACCGTGGTCTCGCGGTGCAGGGAGAGGCCGAAATCAAAGGCAATCTCGCGGCCGTCCGTGGTCTGGACTTGGCCTTGGGCGCTGAACAGCTGGGTCTCCTCCTGGCGGTAACTGGTGACGCTGGTGAGTTGGACCATCTGCACCGGCAGGCTGGCGGGTTGATTGCTGGCAGCGGTTCCTGCCGGCGGAGACGCTTCCTCCTTGGCCGTGATGGCCACCGGCTGGCCGACCACCTGGGCCGCCAGTTGCGAGATGGCCCGGTCCCAGGCAATCGCGTCGTTCGTTGCATCCTGATGCTTGACCGCATGCGGTGTTATGCATGGATCGTGGGCTTGGCTGACCACCGAGCAGCTGGCGGCAAGCACGGCGGTGGTGGAGCTGATCTGGCTGGCCAGGCGCAGGCCGAAGTCGTCGGCTGCCCCCGGTTGCATGCTGCCCGCCGAGACCGGCAGCATGGCAAGGCCCTTTTGTTCCATTTCCCTGGAGCTACGCGCAGCCTCCATGCTGACCGCGGTCGCAGCAATGTACATGTCTTCTCCTCTTGAATGGGTGAATGAAAGCGATCCTTCTGCTCTATCGGCCGGCCAGGTCGATCCGTTTACGGCCGAATGCATTTGCCGGATATGGGGAGCGGTTTGACAGGGGGGCGGATCGGCCCTATCTGTATGCCAGTGAACAATCGGGGAAGACGAACCGGCATCCGGAAGAGCGCCGCAGGCAGCGGAAGGAGACAACGATGACAACTCGGGAACTGGGAACACAAGCGCAGGCCATGGTCCTGGCGTCACTGGCGGCTGACTCGCTGGCCCTCGGCGCCCACTGGATCTATGACACCGAGGCTATAGCGCTGCGGATCGGCCGGGTGGACCGCCTGCTTGCGCCGCTATCCGACTCCTACCATAGTGGCAAGGGGCCAGGCGAGTTCACCCATTACGGTGATCAGACTCTGGTGCTGCTGGAATCGCTGGCTGCCGTGGGCGCCTTTTCCCTGGCTGATTTCGCCGAACGCTGGCGACGGCTGTTTGACGGCTACCGCGGCTACGTCGACAGGGCCACCGCCGCCACCCTGGCCAACATGGCGCGCCTGCTGCCGCCGGAGCAGTGGGGCTCGACCTCGTCCGATCTGGGAGGCGCGGCCCGCATCGCTCCCCTGGTGGCTTGGTACCGGGACAACCTTGACGGCCTGCTCGCCGCCGTCCGTCTGCAGACGGCTATGACCCACAACAATCCGGCCACGCTGGCCGGGGCGGAGTTCATCGCCAAAACGGCCTGGCGGGTGCTCCGGGGCGCCGAACCGGTGGAGGCCATGGAGGAGGCGCTGGAAGAGGGCGTGGCCGACATCGACCTGGACAACCGCATTCGCGGTGGGCTTGATTCGGCCGGCAAGGAGACCACGGCCGCCATCGCCCGGTTCGGGCAGATGTGCGGTATTGCCGCGGCCCTGCCCGGGGCGATCCACCTGATAGTCCGCTACGGCGACGATCCGGCCGCCGGACTGATCGAAAATGTCATGGCCGGCGGCGATTCGGCGGCCCGCGGGCTGGTGGCGGGCATGGTGCTGGGCGCCCATCGGGGGATCGGGGCCATCCCCGGGGAGTGGCTGGAGGGCATGGTGCACAGCGGGCACATCCGCCGCCTGCTCTCCGCCTGTACCGAATCCGGTTGAGTCAGGGCGCGGCTGGCAGGCGCTACAATGTCGCACCTGTCCTGAGAACTGAAATTCTCATTGACGCCGGAAGGATTTCCATATAGAACAAATAAAATCCTCTTTGTTAAGAAAAAGAACTATTGTAAACCAGGTGCGATGCACGCTCACTCTTATCAGCATATCATCGGCCAGTTTGAACTGATTTGCAAGTCTGCCGGCCTCAAGGTGACCCAGCAGCGGCTGGAAGTGTACCGTGAACTCCTCAAGGCGACCGACCACCCCTCGGCCGAGACCCTCTACCGGCGGCTGGAAGAACGACTGCCAACTCTGTCGCTGGACACGGTCTACCGGACGCTTGCCACCTTCGAGAAGCTGCACCTGGTCCACCGGATTGAAACCACCGCTGCCCAGGCCCGGTACGAGGCGTTGACCAGCCGGCATCATCATTCTCTCTGCGACGGCTGCGGCAAGGTTATCGATGTGTTCTGGCGGGATTTCGACGCCATCCGCCTGCCTACCACTGCCGAGGGCATTGGCGCCATCGACCGCACCAGCGTGGTCATGCACGGTATCTGCACCGCCTGTCTCGATCAGCGGCAGACCGCGGCGGTGTGAAGCCGTCATCCTCACCTGCCAGCTGGTGACGTATTGGAGCCTGGGCCATGCCGCCCGGTCCCGTCATCCAT
>CAZFPV010000033.1:8003-11851 GCA_964521155.1 uncultured Desulfobulbus sp.
TGGAGCCTGGGCCATGCCGCCCGGTCCCGTCATCCATCGCATTGCCGGCGGACATTCGTGATTCGCCCTCCTTCCCGCACAGAACAATTCCACTTTACAGCCGTCGGGGAATGATTATCCTGTGCGACAACGCTGTTTTTTCCGGCTCTCGCGACAGAGGGCCCCTCTGCTTTCACGGTCGCCGGCCGTTCCGCGTGCCGAGCGCCACCACCCCCAAAGGAGATCAACCATGGCCACCATTACCCTGAAAGGCAATGCAATCGAAACCGTCGGCGTCCTTCCTGCCAAAGGTGCGGCCGCACCGGCATTCACCCTGGTTCGCACCGACCTGTCCGAGGCTACGCTCGCCCAGTACAAGGGCAAGAAGGTGGTGCTCAACATCTTCCCGAGCATCGATACCCCGACCTGCGCTGCCTCGGTCCGCCAGTTCAACAAGACAGCCGGCGAACTGGCCAACACCGCCGTGCTCTGCATCTCCGCCGACCTGCCGTTTGCCCACACCCGCTTCTGCGAGACCGACGGTCTCAAGAATGTCGAGTCGCTTTCCGTGTTCCGCTCGCCTGCCTTTGGCACGGATTACGGCGTCACCATCACTACCGGCCCCATCGCCGGGCTGCTGTCCCGGGCCATTGTCGTCATCGATGCCGACGGCAAGGTGGTGCACACCGAGCAGGTGCCCGAGATCGCCCAGGAACCCGACTACCAGGCTGCCCTCGCCGCCCTGAAGTAATCCGGCTGTACCCCGCATCACCCAGCTCCGGCCGATTGTCTTCGGCCGGAGTTTTTTTTATGCCGAGGCCTCCGTCGCATCGCCTCCGCTCATCTCAGGTCGCGCCGCACTCCGCGGTGACTGCCTCGGCCATCCCGCTCTCCTCGATCATGACGGTGTTAGCCGCTCCGGGCGGTACCATGGGATAGACCTCCTCGTCGCGGGCAATCGGCACATGGACCAGGCAGGGGCCGGGTTCGGCGAACACCTGCTGTATCCGGTCAGGCCAGCTGTCCGTCGGCTCGTCCAGGCAGATGGCGCGCATGCCGAATCCGCGAGCAATCGCTGCAAAATCCACCGCCACCCCGAAAGAGGAGGCAAAGGTGCGGTTACCGTAGAAGAGCCGCTGCTGTTGACGCACCAGGCCGAGCGAGCGGTTGTCCATGAGCACGATTGTGAGGTTGGCGTCCGCTTCGACTGCGGTGACCAGTTCCTGGATGTTCATTTGCAGGCTGCCATCGCCGCTGAAGCAGACCACCCGCTGTCCCGGGCAGGCCAGGGCCGCGCCGATGGCCGCAGGCAGCCCGAACCCCATGGTGCCGAGCCCTCCCGAGGTGAGCAACTGCCGGGACCGGTTGAAGGGATAGCTTTGGGCGACCCACATCTGGTGCTTGCCGACGTCGGTGGCGACCAGGGCCTCGGGTCCGGCGAGTTCGGCGATGGTCCTGATCAGCCCCATGGGCCTGCCGTCGGCAAACACCTGATCCTGAAATCCGGGATGATCCTGCTGTAACCTGCGGATGCGTCCCAACCAGTCGCGCTGCCCGCGTGCCTCGACGGCGGACAGCAGCGCCGCCAGCGCCTGGCCGGCGTCAGCCCGAAGGCCCAGGTCAACGCCCCGCAGCTTGCCGATCTCATTCTGGTCGATGTCGATATGGATGACCTTGGCCTCAGGGCAGAACTTGGCCATCAGGCCGGTGGCCCGGTCGTCGAAACGCGTTCCGGCGGCGATCAGCAGGTCGCACTCGGCCATGGCCAGATTGGTGGCGCGGCTGCCGTGCATACCGAGCATGCCCAGTGAAAGCGGGTGGCCCGCAGGCAGGATTCCCAGGCCCATCAGGGACATGACCACCGGGATGTTGCCTCGCTCAGCCAGCCGGCGGGCGTTGACCGCGGCTTCGGTCTGGGTGCAGCCGCCGCCCAGGTAGAGGATCGGGCGCATGGACCGGTTGACCATGGCCGCAGCCGCGGCCAGCGCCGTGCCATCCATCGACGGTGCAGGCGGATCGGGCTGAGGCCGCGCGATCTCGAGGTCAGCGATCGCCACCCGCTCCAGTTGCACATCCTTGGGTATGTCAATCAGCACCGGCCCGGGCCGGCCCGAGACGGCCAGGCGGAAGGCTTCGTCCAGCACGGCCGGCAGGTTTGCCGCCGCCTGGACGAGCACACAGGCCTTGGTGATCGGCCGGGCGAGAGCGCAGATGTCGATCTCCTGGAAGGCGTTGGTGCCGAGCAGCGGTCGCGGCACCTGACCGGTGAGGCAGATGATCGGTACCGAGTCCATCCAGGCGTCGGCGATGGCGGTCAAGAGGTTGGTCGCCCCCGGTCCTGAGGTGGCAAGGCAGACCGCGGGGCGGCCGGTGGCCCGGGCCATGCCTTGGGCGATGAAGGCTGCGCCCTGTTCGTGGCGGGCGAGCACGTGGCGGATCTGCGTGCTTGCGGCCAGGGCGTCGTAGAGCGGCAAGTTGGCGCCTCCCGGGATGCCGGTAACAACCCGGATTCCCAGCTGTTCCAGGTGACGAATGATGAGTTGGGCTCCATTGCAACGGTCCATGCGGTCTTCCTCCTCTGTTGGCCCGGCTGTCGGGCAGGCAAAAAAAAAACCCCCGCCGGCGGGCGCCGGTGGGGGTGGTGATCTCCAAAAGGTAGACTCTCCCGCTACGGCGCCCCGGTTTCAGTACGCACGACGACGACCACACTGACCAGTGCGAGGATCGGCAGGATGTCGGTGGTGCGGGCGATGCGGTTCATAAGGGCTTCCGTACAAAGGAAAGTCAGACGCACCCAGCGGGTGCGCATGGTGTTGCAATAGCAGATGGTAGGAGCAGCGTCAAGATCATTTTCTTTTTAGAGACCTAGCCGCGAGAGCAGCCGGGCCAGGTTCGGGCTGTCAAGACAATCAAGGCCAAGCGCGCGGGCCGCGTCCATGGCGGCGCGGTATTCCTGGCCGCAGACCGGCCGGCGTAACTCCGCATAGGTATCGGCATGACCGCAGGGATGGTACTGTCCCATGATGTTGACATAGGTGCGCGGTGAGATCGCGGTGGCGATGAAGCGCAGGATCTCCCGGGTTTCCTCGATCAGGCCGGGCATGAGCAGGTGGCGGATGAGCAGGCCGGAGCGGGCCAGGCCGTCCGGGCCGACGACCAGATCGCCGACTTGGTGGTGCATGCGCACCAGCGCCTGCCGGACGCGCTCGGGATAATCCGGGGCCTGGGCGTAGCGCTCGGCGGTCTCCGGCCGCCAGAATTTGCAATCCGGCATATAGATGTCGATGACGCCGTCGAGCAGGCACAGGGTGGCCTCGCTCTCGTAGCCGCTGCAATTGAAGACGATGGGCACGTTAAGGCCGCCCTCCAGGGCCGGGATCAGGGCCGCGAGCAGTTGCGGAACCACGTGGCTGGGAGTGACCAGGTTGATATTGTGGCAGCCCATGGCCTGCAGTTCGAGCATGATGGCGGCAAAGCCCTGGGCATCGACCTCCTGCGCAGGTTCCTCGCCCTGGCTGATGTCGAAGTTCTGGCAGAAGCAGCAGCGCAGGCCGCAGCCGGCCAGGAAGATGGTCCCCGAGCCGTTGGTCCCGACCAGGGGCGCCTCTTCGCCGAAATGGGGGCCGTAGTTGGCGATCCGGGCCAAGCTGCCGGTCCCGCAGAGACCGGTTTCGCCGGCCAGCCGGTTGACGCGGCAGCGGCGCGGGCAGAGAACGCAGCGGGCGAGCATCCGCCGGGCGATTTCCGCCCGGCGGAGCAGCCGGCCATTGGCCAGCAGGGCTGAGGCAGCGATGGTCATGGGGCAGTTCCTCCGGTGTCCGGTGCTGGTGCATCAATGCTTTACGGATGATTTCTGTGCGGCCCAGTTG
>CAZFPV010000034.1:0-11609 GCA_964521155.1 uncultured Desulfobulbus sp.
ATCGAGGAGAACGTGGTGGCCGCGGCCGGTGTCCGCTTCCGCCTCTCGGAAGAAGAGATCCGGCGGCTGGTGGCCGATGCCGGATTCCAGCCCCGGCAGCGGCTGATGGATTACACCCTGGTCTGATGCCGGCCGAGACGATCCGCATACACGCCGCCCCCTGGGTGGTCCCGGTTGGCGCGCCCGTGCTCCGCGACGGCGGCGTGGCCGTTGCCGCCGGCGTCATCGTGGCTGTGGATGTGATGGCGCGGCTGCAGCAACAGTACCCAGGTGCGGAGGTTAGGAACTATCCCGGCTGCGTGCTCACACCGGCCCTGGTCAACGCCCACACCCATTTGGAGCTGTCCCATCTGGCAGGGCTTGCCAGCGAGCCCCATACCGGCAGCTTCACCGACTGGATCACCCGCCTGCTTGCCTTGCGCGAGCATCTGGGGGCAGACGGCGAGGCTGCTGAGACTGCTGCCCGCTCAGCTCTTGAAGGACAGTACAGCAGCGGGGTGCAGGTGATTGCCGACATAGGCAATACCAGCCTTGGCCGTGACCTTGCCGCAACCTTTCCCGGCCTGATGCTGGCATACAAAGAGTATCTCGGCCTGGCCGAATTCACCCTGGCAAAAAACCTGCAGAGGCTTGCACAGGAACCGGCCCAGGCCCTGTGCACTGGCCACGCGCCCTACTCCACCCACCCCGCACTGCTGCGGCAACTCAAGGCCCGCGCCAACTCGCATGGCCAGATCTTCCCGCTCCATGTGGCCGAGCCCGCGGCCGAGGCAGAGATGCTTGCCTGCGGCAGCGGCGAACTGGTTGATTTTGTCCGCCGGCGCGGCTTCTGGGATGATTCGTTCCGGCCGACAAACTCGGGCGGTTCTATCCACGCTCTGCACGAACTTGGCCTCTTGGATGCTCGCACCCTCTGCGTGCATGCCATCCACGTGAACGATGCCGAGATCCAGATGATGGCCGACCTGCACGTCAAGGTCTGCCTCTGTCCGGGCAGCAACCGGTTTCTTCTCACCGGTCGCGCCCCGGCTCGCCGTTACCTGGAGCATGGCATCCTCCCTGCCTTGGGCACTGACAGTCTGGCCAGCAATCCAGAGATTTCCCTCTGGAGGGAGATGCGGATTCTGGCCGAGGACCAGCCCGATCTCGCCCCAGCAGACATTTTTACCATGGCCACCCGCGGCGGGGCCGAGGCCCTGGGGATCGGGCATCGATTCGGCTCGCTCGCTCCAGGCCGCAAAGCAGCCATACTGGCCGTACCGCTGGCCGGCAATTGCCGCACCGAAACCGACATCCACCGATATCTGGTCCGCACCGGCAGCACCCTGCAGCCCGAACGGATAGCGACCTGAGGAGACGAAGATGGCCCGCATCGGCATGGTCAATTACATCAATACCGCCCCGATCTACGAGATCTGGAAGGAGCGGCTCCACCCGCGGGAGTGGCAGATCATCGAGGGGCAGCCAAGCCACCTCAACCGCCTGCTGGCCGACGGCCTGATCGACATGGGCTTTGTCAGCTCCTACGCCTATGCCGCCCGTCCCGAGCAGTACCAGATCCTGGCCGACCTCTCCATCAGCGCCACCGGCCCTGTAGGCAGCGTCTTCCTCTTCTCCCGGGTTCCGCCCGAGGGCCTGGACGGTCAACTGGTCGTCCTCACCCGGCAGTCGGATACCTCGATCTGCCTGGTCAAGATACTCCTCGAGGAGTTTGTCCGGGTGCGGCCCCAGTATGTCGTTGGCGACGTGTACGGCCCGGAGGCCCGAACCGAGTCGGCCGGCGCGGTGCTGGCCATCGGCGACGACGCCCTGCGGATCAAGGCCGAGGGACTCTACCCAGTGCAGATGGATCTGGGCGAGTACTGGCACCGGGTCACGGGCTTGCCCTTTGTTTTCTCCGTCTGCGCGGTGCAGGAAGCCTTTGTCCGTGAACAGCCGGCGGCCGCGCGCGCCATCCGCGAAGAACTGGTGAACTGTCGCGAGCACGGCGCCCTGCGCATGCCGGAGATCTGCGACCAGGTGGCCCGGCGCATCCCCATGGACTGCCAGGAGTGCTCCCATTATCTGCACGGCATCGAGCACGACCTCTCGCCAGTCAAGCGCCAGGCCCTGGAACGGTTTTTCCACTACCTGATCGATCGCGGCGAGGCTCCGGCCACGGCTCTGCCGCTGAAACTTTTCGCCTGATTCAGGCCCACTCCAGCCGTATGAGCTCTCCTGTCATGGATACCAGCCAACCCGAAGCTAAGAAGCAGTTTGTCCGTGAAAAATTCGCCTCGATCAGCAAACGCTACGACCTGCTCAACTCGTTGCTTTCGCTGCAGATCGACCGGTACTGGCGCTGGCGGACCACCCGGCTGCTGCGCGAGTTTCCCGGCGGCGCGGTGCTTGATCTCTGCGCCGGCACCCTGCCGCTTTCGCTGGAACTGACTCGGCAGGCCAAGCATCGCAAAGTGCTGGCCGTGGATTTTTGCGAAGACATGCTGCAGGCAGGCGCAACCGCGCTGCCCGATGATGGACGCCGCCCACGCATTTTCCCGGTCTGCGGCGATGGCGAGGTCATCCCGGCCCCCAGTGACGCCTTTTGGGGCTGCACCGTGGCCTTTGGCGTGCGCAACCTCTCTCAAACCCTGCAGGGTTTGCAGGAGATGCACCGCATCCTCAGGCCCTCGGGCAAGCTGCTGATCCTCGAGTTTTCCCGGCCGACCAACCCGATCATAAAGCCGATCTACAGCCTCTATCTCAACCGGATCCTGCCGGCAGTGGCCGGGATGATCTCGGGCGACAAGGAGGCCTACGAGTACCTCGCCTCCTCCATTGCCGCCTTTTACGAGCCGGCCGACCTGATGGCCCTGATGCGGGAGGCCGGATTTGCTTCGGTCTCGCGCATCCCGCTGACCTTTGGCATCGTCTCCATTTACGTGGGGGTCAAGGCATGAACAATAGCTGCCAGCGACTCATTCTCGGCGTCACCGGGGCCACCGGCATGCTCTATGTGCTGGCCCTGCTCGATCTGCTTGCCGGCCAGAACATCGAAGTGCACGGGATCGCCTCCGAGGCGGGCCGCAAGGTGCTAGGGCTGGAACTGGGCCTGACGCCGCCGCAACTGCCGCTGGTCAGCCGCTGGTTCGAGCCAGACGATTTCACCGCCCCGCCGGCCTCGGGCTCCGCGCCTTATGACGCCATGGTGGTGCTGCCCTGCACCGTGGGCAGCCTGGCCGCCATTGCCGGCGGCATCTGCGGCAACCTGCTCCACCGCTGTGCCGACGTCACCCTGAAAGAGCGGCGGCCGTTGATCCTGGCGGTGCGCGAGACCCCGCTCAACCGCACCCATCTTACCAACATGCTGGCCGCTCACGATGCCGGCGCCATAGTCTGCCCGCCCATGCCCGCCTTCTACACCCGGCCGGAAAGCCTGGACGAGATGGCGCGTTCGTTCGCGGCCCGGATCTGCGACCTGTTGGGCATTGCCGTAGACGCCGGCGTCAAGCGCTGGCAGGGGGCCTGATCATGCGCCAGAAAATCGCGACCCTGCTGGAGATGATCAAGTTCAAGTATTCGGTCTTTGCCCTGCCCTTTGCCCTCACCGGCGCCTTTCTCGCTGCCGGCGGCATGCCGCCGGTGTCGGTGTTTTTCTGGGTGGTGGTGGCCATGGTGGGCGCGCGCACCAGCGCCATGGGCTTCAACCGCATCGCCGACCGTCGCTTTGACGCCGCCAACCCCCGCACCGCCAACCGGGCCCTGCCGTCCGGGCAGGTGACCCTGACCGAGAGTTGGCTGCTGGTGACCCTGTCCGGGGTTCTGTTCTTCTTCGCCTGCTGGATGCTCAACCCGCTGGCCCTTACCATCGCTCCCTTTGCCCTCGCGCTCACCCTGCTCTACTCGCTGACCAAACGGTTCACCTGGCTCTGTCACGTGGTCCTTGGCGTAGCCCAGGCCTTCTCACCCCTGGGCGGCTGGGTGGCCGCGGCCGCGACCCTGGACGGCTACCCCTGGGTGCTGTCGTTTGGCGTGCTCTTCTGGGTGGCCGGGTTTGACTGCATCTACGCCTGCCTGGACGCCGATTTCGACCGCGAGACTGGGCTCCACTCCATGCCCTCAATCTTCGGCCGGGAAAACAGTTTTCGCATTGCCGTGCTTTTCCATGTGCTCGCCTTTGTCCTGTTTACGCTCACCGGGGTGGTGAGCCATCTCAACTTCTGGTACTATATCGGCATCGTCGTCACCGGGCTGGCCCTGTTCTACCAGCACCTGATCGTCAACCCGCGGGATCTCTCGCGTATTCGCATGTCCTTTTTCTCGATGAACGGCACTATCTCCCTCACCCTGTTTCTGGCCACCTGGCTCTCGCTGGCTACCAGCCGCTGACATGCAAGTACGCTTCCTCACCACCTTTCTTTTCCTCCTCAGCCTGACAGTCACCACGCTCCGCCCTGCCGGGGCAGAGGTGCTGGAAACGCGGCCCGACCAGGTGGACAGCGAAGTTCTGGGCCGCATTTTCTCCGGCGGTGAAACGATGCACTACTCTATATCGTGGAGCGGCGGGGTGAAAATCGGCGACCTATACCTGGAAATCCGGCCGGACGAGAACAGGCCGGGGGGGCACGTGATTTCAGCCAAGGTGAAGGATTATGGGCCGCTGGAAGTGTTTTACCCGGTGGACGATCGTTTCACCTGCGCGGTGCGCGGGCCGATGAAACTACCCTATCGCTACGAGGTGGTACAGCGGGAAGGGCTGCTAGGCAAGGAGACCCGGCGGCTGACCTGGTACGATCAATCGTTGCGGTATGTGCGCTATCAGAAAAACGAGGAACCCTGGGAGCGGTTTGACGTGGAGGGTATGGTCTACAACGAGTTCGCCTCGTTCATCATCACCAGGGCGTTGGTGTTCCGGGAGGGGGAGGAAATCGTGGTCCCCACCTTTGCCGACAAGAAGCGCCACGAGGTTCGGGTGGAACTGCTGGGACGGGAAACCATGCCCACCCTGTTCGGCGAGCGGCAGACCCTCAAGGTACAGCCGAAGATGAACTTCAAGGGTTTGTACGACAAGGACGGCGATACCATCCTCTGGATCACCGACGACCGCTGCCGGGTACCGGTAGAAATCGATTCGCGGATCGTGATCGGTTCGCTGGTGGCAAAGCTGGAGCACTATTCGAACCCGGCCTGCCCTGAACTGACGATCGGGCCTGCGCCGGAGGCTCCGGCGCGACCCTGAATGCGGTGCAGCCAGGCAGGTGGACGACCGTCAGCCGAGTTTGACCTGGATCTTTCGCGGTTGGGCTGGCACGGCCTTGGGCAGGCGCACCCGCAGGACGCCGTCGGCCAGCGAGGCCTCGATCTGTTCCTGGTCAATGGTTTCCGAGACCGTGAAGCGGCGCAGATAGTGGCCGATCTCGTATTCCTCGAGGATCGGCCGACCGGCCTGTTTCTGCGGCGGCCGATGTCCCTGGATGGTGAGGATGCTGTCCTCCAGCGACAGCTCGACACCCTCGGGCGTCACCCCGGGCATGTCAGCGATCACCGTCACCTCCCGGTCGGACTCAAAGATATCCACATGCGGGGCGAAGTAGGTTTCGTTCTTGGTGGTCTCGCCGCCGGCGCGCGCCGCTTTCTGCTCTTGCAGCTTCAATTCCTGGTCGGTCATGGCGGGCCTCCTATTCAGCGCTGACTTTGATCTGGCGTGGGGTGGCCTCGGAGGCCTTGAGCAAGGTGACGGTGAGGACGCCGTTAGTGAGGCGGGCGCCGACCTTCTCTGCATCGACCTTGATCGGCAGGGTCACGGCCCGGCTGAAGCTGCCGGCTTCGATCTCGCGGCGGTGATAGGAAACGCCGGGCTCGGCCTTGCGGGCGTCACGCTTGCCCTGGATGGTCAAGGTCTCGCCCTCCAGCGACAACTCGAGGTCCTGGATCCGAACGCCGGGCAGTTCGGCGGTGATGATCAGGCGATCGGCCTCCTCGTAGACGTTGAGGGCCGGATAGACGTTGGCTCGGCCAGCCTTGCCCTTATCGCCGTAGGAACGGGAGAGTTCGTCAAGCCCCTGGCGGATCCGCTCGAACTCGGCCCAGGGGTTGCGGAAGGCGGGCCGTTCCGCGAAACGTATGAATGCCATGCTGCACCTCCTTGTGGGGGTTGTGGTTGCTGGTCAATGAAAAAAAATAAGGTTCCGGCACAGGTTGTCAAGGATGCCGGCAACCCATTACGGCGCAATCCGGCTTACAATCCACAGGCGCCCCCGGCAATGCCTGGCGCCAAGTTCACGAATCGATCAAGGAGATACCCCATGACAGAGGCCGTCATCACCACCGCCTGCCCCGACCTGACCCTGCTCCACCGCGGCAAGGTCCGCGATATGTACGCTATCCCCGGCCACGACGACAAACTGCTGATGGTGGCCACGGACCGGATCTCGGCTTACGACGTGGTCATGGCAGACCCGATTGCGGGCAAGGGTAAGATCCTCACCCAGATCTCGCTGTTCTGGTTCAAACTACTCGGCGACATCATGCCCAACCACCTGCTCAGCGCCGAGATCGACGAATTCCCGGAGGTCTGCCGCCCCTACCGCGACCAATTGGAGGGCCGCTCCATGCTGGTCAAGCGGACCAAAGTGGTGCCCATCGAGTGCATCGTCCGCGGCTATCTCTCCGGCTCGTTCTGGAGCGCCTACAAGAAGGACACCACGGTCTGCGGCTTTGCCCTGCCCGCCGGGATGCGCGAATCCGACCAGTTCCCGCAGCCGCTGTTCACGCCCTCGACCAAGGCCGAGCAGGGGCTGCACGACGAAAACATTTCGCTTGCGCGGATGCGCGAGCTGATCGGCGGCGACCTCACCGACACCATGGCCGCGGCCAGCATAGCCCTGTACCAGCGGGCCGCCGAATACGCCCGCAGTAAGGGCATCATCATTGCCGACACCAAGTTCGAGATGGGCCTGGATGGCGACACCTTGTTGCTGATCGACGAAGTGCTGACCCCGGATTCCTCGCGTTTCTGGCCGCTCGATGAGTACGCCCCGGGCCAGGGGCAGCCGAGCTTTGACAAGCAGTTCCTGCGCGACTACCTGAGCACGCTTGCCTGGAACAAGCAGCCGCCGCCCCCGCCCGTGCCGGCCGAGATCCTTGCGAAAACCAGGCAGCGCTACGAAGAGGCCCGCATCAAGCTAACCTGCTGAACCGCCTGTCTGCATCCCCCCTGTTCCGTCCTCCCCTGGCGGGACAGGGGTCAGTCTCCCGCCACCCGCAGCCGCACGCTGCCGAACTCGACCAGGTCGCCCGGGTAGCACTTCCGCCGTTTTCTCGTTTCCACCACCTCATTCACCCGCACCAGCCCCTGGCTGATCAGATAGCGAGCCTCGCCGCCGCTGGCGGTCAGGTTCTCGCGCTTGAGCAGTTTGTCCAGCTCGATATAGTCGGTGGTGATGCGAGCCGTTTGCTCCGGACCAGGCTGACTGTGCTGCATGGGCTCTCCTCGGATGGCATTCCGCCACTGTTCAGGGTCAATATCTGCAAACGCATTACCGCAAAAGGGATCAGGGGCCATCTGGCTTGACAGGAAGGACCCTGTCATCATACACTATCGAAGGACCTGTTTGTCAAGATTGCCCCAAAAATGTGGAGGAAGGATGCCAACCGCCCTCTGGTTGCAATGCGGCGCCTGCGGCGGCGACACCATGAGTTTGTTCGGGATGGATGGGCCCGCCATGCCCGAACTGCTGGATGATCTGCGGCTGGAGATGCTCTGGCACCCATCCCTCAGCCGGGGCGATCACGCTGCCCTCCACAACCTCCTTGCCGACCTGCAGAGCGGTAGATTACAGCTCGATCTGCTGCTGGTCGAGGGCTTCATCATCAATGGCCCCGCCGGAACAGGAGCCTTTGATACCTGTGACGGCCGACCCAAGTCCGTCCTGGCCAGAGAACTGGCAGAGCTTGCCGGGGCGGTGATTGCAGTGGGCACCTGCGCCTCTTTTGGCGGCATTGGCAGACTGGGCGACATTGGCGCCAGCGGGCTGCAGTTCCGGCAAAAAAACGCGGGCGGCCTGCTCGGCGAGGACTATCGTTCCCGCCGGGGATGGCCGGTCATCAACCTGCCCGGTTGCCCCGTGCATCCCACGGTCCTGCGGGATGCCCTCCATGCGGTCTGCGAAGGCACGCTTCCCGCACTCAACTGTTTCCAGGCGCCGGAAGACTGGTTCGACATCCTTGTTCACCAGGGCTGCACCCGCAACGAATATCACGAGTACCGGGTCGAGGACAGCGAATTCGGCGGACCGGGCTGCATGTTCTTTCATCTCGGCTGCCGAGGTCCGCTGACCTATGCCCCCTGCAATAAGATCCTGTGGAACGGCAGAAACTCGAAAACCAATGCGGGCGTTCCCTGTTTTGGCTGTACCCATCCGGACTTTCCCCAGGAGCACCCCTTCTTCCACACCCCCAATATCGTCGATGTGCCTCTGGAACTGCCCCACGGCGTCGACAGGGCCCATTATCTCGCCTACAAGGGCATGGCTGCTGCGGCCGCGCCGGACCGGCTGATCAAAAGGAAGTCGCGCGTCTGATGCCCACGGGGAGAGACCATGTCTGAAACTATCTGCATGCCCATGAACCGGGTTGAAGGCGACCTGGAAGTCAAGGTGGTGCTCGAAGGGGACACGGTCACCGACGCCTGGGTGATCGGCACCATGTACCGGGGCGTGGAGACCATGCTCATCGGGCGGGGCGCGCTCGACGGCCTGGTCATCACCCCCCGCATCTGCGGCATCTGCAGCACCAGCCACCTCCTAGCCGCAGCCATGGCCATCGAAGACCTGGCCGGTGCGCCGGTCAGCGCCAACGGCCGGCTGGTCCGCCACATTGCCCTGGCTGCCGAGAAACTCCAGAGCGACCTGCGCCACCTCTTTCTGATGTTCGCCGCAGACCTGGTCTCGCCGGTGTATGCCGACCACCCGCTGTTTGTCGAGGCAATGCGTCGATACCGGCCGTTCCGGGGCGATGCGGTGATCTCGACCATCCTGGCCACAAAAATACTGCCGGAAATCATAGCCATTCTTGGCGGTCAATGGCCCCATAGCTCGTTCATCGTGCCCGGCGGCGTCACCTCCCATGCCAGCGCCGCCGACCTGCGCCAGTGCCGGATGCTGCTTGCGGGGTTTCGCCGGTGGTACGAACAGACGGTGCTGGGGTGTCCAATCGAACGGATCCTGGCCATCGACAGCCGCGACCATTTGGATGCCTGGCTTGGGGAACGCCAGGAGCATCAAACCGGCGAACTCGGGTTTTTCCTGCAGTGCGGCCGGGCCTTTGGCCTTGACCGGATCGGCCGATCCCACGGTTCCTACCTGGCCGGCCCGGATTGTGCCGATGACGGAGAGTCCGACCTGCCGGGCGGGTTCGTGCGCAACGGAGAGACGGCGCCATTTGAACAGCAACGGATCAGCGAACAGGTCAAGTACGCCAGGTACCATCCGGGCGGCGCCGGCGATCACCCCCACGACCAGGGAACCCATCCCGTGGAGCAGTTGGAATCCGACGGCAAGTACTCCTGGTGCAAGGCGCCCAGGTATCTGGGGCATCCGGCGGAAACCGGCCCGCTGGCCGAGGCCCTGGTCCGGAAGGATCCGTTGTCCACCGACCTGATCGTCCAGGACGGTGGGGCCTCGGCCCTGACCAGGGAACTGGCCCGCCTGCTGCGGCCGGCCAGGCTGGTGACGAACATGGAACGGTGGTTGACTGCTATCGATGCCGACCAGCCCTACTACCATCCCCTGACCTTGCCGGACTCCGGCGCCGGCGTCGGCCTGGTCCAGGCCCCCCGGGGCCTGCTGGGCCACTGGGTACGGATCGCCGACGAACATATCGAGCACTATCAGGTGATCACGCCCACCACCTGGAATGCCTCGCCCCGTGATGACGCCGACATCCGCGGCCCCATCGAGCAGGCCCTGGTGGGAACGCGGGTCCGCAGCCACCAGGACCCGGTGGAACTCGGTCATGTGGTGCGCAGTTTCGATCTGTGCATGGTCTGTTCGGTTCACGCGATATCGCGTGCGGGTGCATCGTTGGGCCAATGGCGCGTCGCCCCGTGATCCGGGCCAGAATCGTCTGTGTCGGCAACAGCCTGGTTGCCGGAGATGCCATCGGCATCCATGTTCTGGAGGAACTTCGCACCCGGTCTCTGGACGCGGATGTCCACCTGGTCGAGGGACGGTTGGGCGGGCTGGATCTCCTGCCCTGTTTCGAAGGATGCGGCCGCGTGGTGCTGGTGGATCGGGTCGTCGGTTTCGGCCGGCCCGGCGAGGTGGTGCGGTTGGAGGCAGGGGATCTGGGGGCTTTTGGCACGAGCCCGGAGTTGCACTCGGGCGGCCTGCTCTATCTGCTCAAGGCGCTCCCTTTTCTGGGCATCAAACCCCTGCCGGACATCTACCTGATCGGCATCGAGGGCGAGGGAGACGAGGCTGCCGTCAGACTGGCCGCGGACAGGGCGCTGGAGGCTGTCAATGAAATTCCTTGAGCTGAATACCACTACCGTCGCGCACCTGCAGCGTCTCTCCAGGGAAGAGCTGTATGAGATGTGCGCCCTGCTCTACAAGGAGGTGCTGGTCTCGCGTGAGGCAGCGGCCATCACCGCCAAACTGGTGGTGGAACAGATGGCCCGGGTGGAGGAGGTCAACCGGCACCTTGAAGCAGCCAACGCCGAATTGCAGCAGCTCAACAATCTCGATGATCTGACCGGCATCGCCAACCGCCGCTCCCACGACCACAGGCTGGTGCAGGAATGGCGTCGCTGCCATCGCAACAACAGCCCGCTCTCGGTCATCATGATCGACATCGACCATTTCAAGAGCTACAACGACCACTACGGCCATCCCGCCGGCGACCGCTGCCTGTGGGCCGTGGCCCAGGCCCTCAAACTGGGGACGAGGCGCATCTCCGATTCCGTCGCCCGCTACGGCGGCGAGGAGTTCATCTGCCTGCTCCCCGACTGCAACCAGGAGTCAGCGCTGGCTGTGGCCGAATTGATCAAGCGGAGGATCAAAGCCCTGGCCATTCCACACCTCACCTCCAGGACCGACAGCCATCTTACCGTCAGCCAGGGTGTCGCCACCGCCATTCCAGCCAGGAAAGGATCGCCGACAGAGTTGGTGCAGCGGGCCGATGCCGCTCTCTACCTGGCCAAGCAGAAGGGCCGGGACAGGATCGTCATCCATGAGGCGGTGTATCCGGAGGCCGCAACCAAGGGCAGCGACGGCGCCGGACTGGCCATCGACGGGCCGGCCATGGCCCCGGACTGACCGATCTGCCGCGGCCCGGCATATCCTCTCCCCGCTTCAATCCACCTGGAAGCTGAGCAGGATCGACTCCCGTGAGGGGATGAACTGGCGGCAGAGGGTGTTGGACTTCTCCAGCATGAGCTTCGCGGCCCGCACCGAGTCCGTGTCCCTATACTTGTCGGAGAGGTAGACAATCTCGCGGATGCCGGCCTGGATAATCACTTTGGTGCATTCGTTGCACGGGAACAGAGCCACGTACAGCCGGCAGCGGCGCAGGTCCAAGGTGATGGAGTTGAGCACTGCATTGAGTTCGGCGTGGCAGACATAGGGGTACTT
>CAZFPV010000035.1:0-11547 GCA_964521155.1 uncultured Desulfobulbus sp.
TGTGAATGGTGATCGCCCAAGCGGTTTTCAGCGGGAACTGGTTGAAGGCGCCGCTGACCTTCCGCGTGATTTCGGCGGTTTGCGGGTCAACCCCGTACTCGACATGCTCCCACACTGTCCGTCCGACTTCGATGGGCGCTGCCTCGCCCGGACACTCTACCCGGACGGTCTCGTCGCCCATCCCGGCAACGACGCCGATCTTACCGTTGAAATAGCGCTTGTCCGGGCTCGGGTCGTTGCGGATGAACATCACCTGCGCCCCTGGCTTCAGTTCGAGTGCGGCGGCGGTGGGATAGCTGTATTCGGGGAAATTGCCGTCGATTTCCGCCGTAAACCAGCGACTCGGCCCGGACAGGGCGTCGAGCCGCCCCTGATTGATCCGGTCGGCGCTGCTGTTGTGGGTGCAGAGAGTGATATAGCCTTGGTCCTCGGGCGGAACAAAGCCAGGGATATGGCGGCGATTGAGCGCTTCCAGACTGGCTGGATCGAGTCGGCCGTCGCGTACACGGTTGAGCAGGGCGATGAACTCCTGATCCGACTGGCGGTACACCTGCTTCAGTTCGATGGTGACCAGGTCGCTGCGGCGCAGGGCGGCGCTGCAAAAAAAATAGGGGGACTCGTATTGATGCTTGAGCAGCTGCCACTCGGATTCCTTGACCACCGGCGCCAGCTGGTGCAGATCACCGATCATCAGCAGCTGGACGCCGCCGAAGGGCCGGTCGGAACGGCGGTAGCGGCGAAGGATGCTGTCCACCCCATCAAGCAGGTCGGCCCGGACCATGCTGATCTCATCGATGATCAGCAGGTCGAGGCTGGCGATGATGTTCTTCTTCTCCCGGCTGAATCGATGCCGGCCATCATGGGCCTCGTTGCCGGGAAGGAAAGGACCGAAGGGCAGCTGGAAAAAGGAGTGAAGCGTCACCCCGCCGGCATTGATCGCCGCCACCCCGGTCGGGGCGGTGACGATCAGCCGTTTGTGCGTCCGTCCTCTGATGTCGTGGAGAAAGGTGGTCTTGCCGGTGCCGGCCTTGCCGGTGAGAAAGACCATGCGGTTGGTCTGCTCGACAAAGGCCTCGGCCAGATCAAGTTCGGGATTGCGGGTATTCATCAGTGACTTGTCGGTCGAAAAAGGAACAGATATAGGTTTTAAACTGCCAACCAGATCGGCGAGCAACGCAAATACATCTGTTTTGCATGGACAATGATCGTTCCCACACGTCTGATCGTTCCCACGCTCCAGCGTGGGAACCCTGCCTCGGACGCTCCTGCGTCCCGTCGATTCCGGGAGACCACATGCAGTCAATGATTGATAAGCGTTCGCTTTGCCGGTCCACGTCGTCCCTTTTCCTCATGACCTGATAACGCTGGAGCGTCTTGGTCATATTCCCAAGCTGGAGTGCGGGAACGATCACGGAAGGTCTGGACCGGTAGAGAGTATGAAAAGGGGGTTGCAGTTCCAGTCAGATCGACGACCAGTTAAAATGCTACAATTCTGCATGCATGGGCGAAGAGGCAACGAACGCATCCGTTTCCGGCGGGCCAGAAATCCGCCGGAAACGGGGTTCGGCAGGGGCGGGAAAGACCTGCTCTATTCCTTGCGGTTGGGTACCAGCAGGACCGGGATGTCGCTGTGGCGGGAGACGCGCCGGGCAGTGGTGCCCATGACCACGCTGCCCAGGAAGGAGGTGGTGGACTTGCCCATGATGATCATGTCCGCCTTGTACGTATGGGCGACCTCGAGGATCTGCTCGCTGGGATTGCCAGTGGCGACCAGAATCTCGGTGACCGGGGTGCGGTCGAGACCGTAGGCGCTGAGTTCATCCCGGCAGAAGGCGTCAAGGCGCTTCTTCATCAGATCGAGGATGTCGCGGGCGCCGGCTTTGTTAATCTTTTCCGCCTCCTCGCCGGAGAGATAGTTGGCGATGATCGCCGTGCCGGTGGTCCCGAGCGGCTCGATCACGTTGAGCATCAGCAGGCGGGCGTTGTAGCGGCGGGCCTGACTGACGGCCAGACGGAAGACCGGACGGGTGTTGTCGCCCAGATCGGTGGCGTAGAGGATGGTTTTGATATTCGGGGCCGGAACCATGTGGTCCTCCTGTGGGGTCTGTCGGTAAGCCGGCCGGCTATCCCCGCCGACGAGCCAAATCCGGGAGAGGCGTGAAGGTCGTTTCGCCGGTTCCGCAACCGGCAGGGTTGTTCAACGATGCGGAAACAAATCAACTCACAGAAATTACGTATATTTTTTATACTGGAAACAGCGCTTTGCTGTCAAATGATTTTTCACTCGCCGGCGGCGGCCACGCATTCAGGGGGAGATCAATTCGAGGAGGTGGAGGGCTTCGCCCCGTTGTTCCCGCAGGCGGATCGGCAGACCGTCCAAAGGAAGAATCAGATTCGTGGGATCGACCTGCAGCAGCAGCGGGTTGGCCCGGACCACCGCGCGGCGGCTGCGGGCAATTTCGGCCATCGTGCCGTAGGTTCGGGTACCCTGACTGACCCAGCACTGGATTCGGCGTTCGGTGAAGACCTGGCCGAAATACTCGACGCTCAAGGGCATGGCCGTGAGGGACAGGGCGGGGCTGACACCAAACCAGATCGACCGTTCCACTGTGGGCAGACCGCGGATGACCAGTCCGGCCTTGGGATTGGCGAGGCGGTAGGCGGCGATCCGCCGCATCAGGTTGTCCTGGAGGGAAGGCGACAGTTTCTGTCCGGTTCCCGGTGGATTGAGTGGATATTCGATCGAACTCCCCTCCCGCCTGCGGACAAGCGCAAGCGTTTGGTAATCGACAACGGTCTCTTCTCCGTTCCGGCGGATAATCGTCCGTTCCGGGCTAATCACATAGACCACCGGAGAGCGGGTCGTATCTCGTAATGGGGCGGAGATGGTTTCCTCATAGGTGAGCGTCAGCGGCTGCCCATCGGCAGAGCGAACGGGCAGGGCGCAGGACAACAGGGAGCCGAGCGATGCGATCATGCCAAGAACAACAAGGGAGCGGCGGGTGGTCACAACGGGAAGGAATCGGCCCCCGCGGTGATGAACACGGGGGCCGGAGCAAGGCGATTAGAAACTGTACTTGCCTGTGATCGAGAACAGATACGACTCATGGTCGGCGCTGGCGGACACACCCGGGAAGGAATAGGAAGTGTTGGTGGTCAGGTCGGTGTAGACGTAATCGCCGTCGCCACGGTCGTATTTCTGGTATTGCACGCCGCCCAGCAGGGACAGATTGGGGGTAAGGTTATACCCAAAACCCAAATTGACGAGGAACAAGTCGGTCGGATCGAAATCTCCATCGATGCGCAGGTTCCGCATGTGATGGGTATCTTCGGTTTCAAGCATGGCAAATGGCGAGTAGACAAATCGACCGAAAAGGCTGAGATTGGTCAGCTGGGAGTGAAAACCGACGCCGATGTACGGGGTGTCGTAGGTCTGGCTGTAGGTAATGGCCTTGAGACCGTCCGGGAAGGCGCCGACCGTGTCGTACAGGTAATTGGTTGAGTAGGTATACGATCCTCCCCTGGCCTCCCATTCCCAGGTGTCGTGCTTGTAGCCGACAATGCCCTGGAAGGTGGTTTCCTGAAATTGGCCAAAGGTGTAGGCCACGTTGAGGTCGAACATGATCCCTTCGGTCAGGTCGGTATCGTCGTGGTGCGACCAGTGGGTGTAAGGCAGGCCTCGAACCATCCAGTCGTAATCGTCCATGGCGCCGTCGCCTTCGGTTACCTTGAACCAGACGTCGGCGTTGAAGGCGAGCCAGGGGCGGGGAGCGATCGAGCCGCCCAGGTTCATCATGTAGACGTCTTCCAACTGCCAGGTTAGTTCGCTCAGCTTATGGCCGTTGTCAAAAACGGCTTCCTTGCCCTCGCCGTCGAGATAGCCCAGGCCCATGTGGCCGGAGACCTGGACCACGTTCTGCTGGACGTTGATGGTGGTGGTTCCCGAGGCCTGGTCTTGTGCCGTGGCAGGTGTGGCCTGGATCAGCACCAGAGCGGCCATGCCAGCGAGACCCGTAACGGTGCAAAGCGTGTGAGCATGTTTCTTGATCATCGTTTGTCTCCCGGAGAATAGAATGCAAGTTTGCAAGAATTGTATCACGAAAATCAAAAATTCAAAGAGATAAAACAAGGGTCTGTCACCCCGGCGTACATCCGCCTGCAACGGTCCGGCTCAACTCACGCCGAGGTACGCTTTCTGCACCGCCTCGTTCTGGCGGAGGTTGGCGGCGGTGTCGCTGACCACAATCTCGCCAGTCTGGAGGACATAGCCGCGATGGGCAATGGAGAGGGCCATGAGGGCGTTCTGCTCGACCAGCAGGATGGTGGTTCCCTGCTCGTTGAGGGTCTTGATGATGTCGAAGATCAACTCGACCAGCACCGGCGCGAGCCCCATGGAGGGTTCGTCGAGCATCAGCAGACGGGGCTTCATCATCAGGCCGCGGGCAATGGCCAGCATCTGCTGCTCGCCGCCGGAGAGGGTGCCGCCGTACTGACCCCGTCGCTCCTTGAGGCGCGGGAAGAGTTCAAAGCCGGAGGCCATCCGCTCGCGCACCGCCTGCGGGTCGTTGACCGTGAAGGCGCCCATCTCCAGGTTTTCGCGCACGGTCAGCTTGGGGAAGATGCCCCGGCCCTCGGGTACGTGGCCGAGCCCGGCGAGGACAATGTCGTGCGGTTCCAGACGGGAGATGTCGCGGCCATCGAAGCGGACCTGGCCGGCCTGGGGGTGGATCATGCCGGAAATGGTGCGCAGGGAGGTGCTCTTGCCGGCGCCGTTGGAGCCGATCAGGGTGACGATTTCGCCTTCCTCGACGGTCAGGGAGACGCCCTTGAGAGCGTGAATGTGGCCGTAATAACTGTGGACGCCGTCCAGGTGCAGCAGGCTCATCAGAGTTGCTCCTCGTGCTGGCCGGCCACTGCGCCCCGGCCGAGATAGGCCTCAATCACCCGGGTGTTGGCCCGGATCTCCGCCGGCGTGCCCTCGGCGATCTTCTCGCCGTAGTCCATGACGCAGATCTGCTCGGAGATGTTCATGACCACGCGCATGTCGTGTTCGATCAGCAGGATGGTAATGCCTTTGTCGTCACGGATGGAGCGGAACAGGCGGGTGACGTCCTCGGTCTCCTGCGGATTCATGCCGGCGGCCGGTTCGTCCAGGAGCAGCAGCAGCGGTTCGGCGGCCAGGGCCCGGGCGATCTCCAGGCGGCGCTGGGCGCCGTAGGGCAGGTTCTTGGCCAGTTCGTTGCCCACTCCGCGCAGGCCCACGTAGCGCATCAGTTCCACGGCCCGGTGTTCGGCCTCGTCCTCCTCGCGGGTGAAGGCGGGCAGGCGCAGCAAGGTGTCCAGCGGACTCTGGCGCAGGTGGACGTGCATGCCCACGAGGATGTTTTCGACCACTGACATGTCGCCGAACAGGCGGATGTTCTGGAAAGTGCGGGCCATGCCGCGCTTGGCGATCTGATCGGGCCGCAGCCCAAGGATCGAGCGACCGTTGAAGTTGATCTGGCCCCGATCGGGCTTGTAGATGCCGGTGAGGGCGTTGAAGAAGGTGGTCTTGCCGGCGCCGTTGGGGCCGATGATGCTGACGATCCGACCCTGCTCCAGCTGAAAGTTGACCCGGTTGATGGCGGTCAGCCCGCCAAAGGACTTGACGATGTCGATGGTTTCCAGGAGCGCCATGAATCTCTCCTACGCCTCGGCGTCCCGATCGCCAGAGAGCTCGCGTCTGCGCCGGGTCGAGGGGATCAGGCCGGCCGGCCGGAAGATCATCATCAGGATCAGGATCAGGCCAAACAGGAGCCGCTGGTACTTGGCCGGATCCAGCTGGGTTGAAAGGTTCTTCCAAGCAAAACCGAGCAGCGGGATCACCGCCTCGCTCTGGCGCAGCTCGCTCAGATAGAGGGAAAAGCCCTGCAGCACCTGGAGGTTGAGGATGGTGACCACCGCCGCGCCGAGGATGACCCCGGGGATCGAGCCCGAGCCGCCGAGGATGACCATGGAGAGCACGCCGATGGACTGCATGAAGGAGAACGATTCCGGGCTGATGAAAGTCCGGCTGGCGGCGAGCAGCACACCCATGACGCCGGCGAACGAGGCGCCGACGGCAAAGGCAGCCAGCTTCATCCGCACCAGGGGCACGCCCATGGCGATGGCCGCGGTCTCGTCCTCGCGCACCGCGGTCCAGGCCCGGCCGATTTTGGAGTCATCCAGCCTGCGGGTTACGAAGATGATGATGATGATCACCGCCAGCGCCAACAGGTAAAACCACAGGTTGTACATGTCCGAGGCGCTCACCCGGTGGCCGATGAGCGGCCCGAAGAGGCTGTTGAAGCCCTCCACCGCCCAGTCGGGCATGGTCGGCCGCTGGATGGGGGTGATGCCCTGGGGGCCGTTGGTGAAGTTGAGCGGCTTGTCCAGGTTGTTGGCCAGCACCCGGATTACCTCGCCGAATCCCAGGGTGACGATGGCCAGGTAGTCGCCGTGCAGGCGCAATACCGGCGAGCCGAGGAGAATGCCGGTGATGGCGGCGACGATGATGGCCAGGAAGAGAAAGAGGTAAAAGGCGTCGCCGGGCAGGAGAAAGGGCAGGTCCGAGGGCTGGGTGCCCGGGGCGAACGGCAGCACGTAGTACTGCTGCGAGCCGAAGAAGGCCCAGAGATAGGCGCCGACCGCGTAGAAGGCGACGTAGCCCAGGTCGAGCAGGCCGGCGAAGCCGACCACGATGTTGAGGCCCAGCGCCAGCGCCGCGAAGACGCTGATCTGGAAGATGACTTCCAGATAAAAGATGTTGCGCACCCCCAGCACCGGGATAATCACCAGGGCCAGGACCATGCCGGCGATCAGTTGGAAACGCCGGTCCGTGCGGCAGGCGTAGAGCGAGTAGAGCGAGCTGATCAGGACCAGGAAGGCCAGGTTGGACCTGGGGCTGGTGTAGACCAGGAAGGCGCCCAGGCCTATATGGGCAAGCACGAACAGGTAGGGGAAGATGCCCTGGTTGGCCCGGTGCAGGAGCGGGCCCATGAATCGGGAGATCATGGTCTGTCCCTCCTAGGCCTTCTGGCCGACGTTGGCGCCCATCAGGCCCTGTGGCCGGAAAATGAGCACCAGGATAAGGATGCCGAAGGCGAAGATGTCCTTGTACTCCGACCCGGCCGCGCCCATGGTGAAGACGCCGAGGTAGGAGCCGGCAAAGGTCTCCAGCATGCCGAGCACGATCCCGCCCAAGAGCGCCCCGGTGAGGTTGCCGATGCCGCCGAGCACGGCGGCGGTGAAGGCCTTGAGTCCGGGGAAGAAGCCAACGAAGGGGTCGATGCGGGTGAATTTGAGGGCATAGAGCACGCCGGCGGCGCCGCCGAGCAGGCCGCCCACCAGGAAGGTGAGCGAGATGATCCGGTTGACGTTAATGCCCATCAGGCTGGCGGTGGCCCGATCCTGGGCCACGGCGCGGATGGCCTTGCCGATCCGGGTGGCGTTGACCAGGTAGTTGAGGCCGACCAGCATCAGCACCGCGGCGACGATGACGATCACCGACTTCACCGAGATGCCAAAAAACAGGTTGGTGTCACCCAAGGCCAGCCGTCCCAGATTGATGCGGCGGTCAAAGTTGCCAAAGGTGGGCATGATCCGGTTGAACTGGCCGGTGGTCAGCCCTTCCACCAGACGGATCATGTCCTGGAGGAGAAAGGAGACGCCGATGGCCGAGATCAGCGGCACCAGCCGGGGCGCGCCGCGCAGGGGCCGGTAGGCGATCCGCTCCACCGTAACCGCCAGGGCGCCCGCGGCCAGCATGCCGAGGAGAATGGCCAGGATCAGATAGGCATAGGCCATGGTCAGCGGGGCACTGCGGAGGATGCCGCTGGCGTCCAGCGCGATCAGCATCTCCACGCCGACAAAGGCGCCGACAGCGAAGATCTCGCTGTGGGCGAAGTTGATGAATTCGAGCACGCCGTAAACCATGGTGTACCCAAGGGCGATGGCCGCATAGACAAAGCCGATGGTCAGGCCGTCGATGACCACCTGGGGCAGATTGGCCAGGGTGTAGGCGTAGAGGGAGAGATTGAACCGGTTGTGGACGTGCAGGCCGACGGCGGTCTGGTCGAGCAGCAGTGCCGCTCCCAGGACGATGGCCGACAGCACGGCGGCGCTGCCCAGAGAAAACAGCATCAGCTGCCCCAGGGGACGAACCAGTTCACGCGGATTCAGGGAAAGAAAGGGGTTGTTCATGCAAAACGCCCTGCACAGGACCTTCCGGCCCCCTGGGAAGCGGGGGCCGGAGGCGCGGAATGCTGCTTATTTCGGGGGGGCGATGTTGAGGGTCTCGACCACGGCGTTTTCGCTCCATTTGGCCGGATCAGCTGATTTGACCTGGAGCACGAAATACTGCGCAACCACCGGGTCGCCGATCTCGTTGAAGGTGAAGGTGCCGGTGATGCCGGCAAAATCCTTGAGCGCACGGATGGCCTTGACCACGTCGGCCCGGGCCGGGACGGCATTTTTGTTGGCCTTGGCGGCATTCTCGATGGCCTTCAGGCTGATGGCCATGCAGTCAAACCCCTGGGCGGCGAAAGGCTGGGGATCGGCATTGTACTTGGCTTTGAAGTCCTTGATGAACTTGGCCGTGCCGGGATAGACCGTGGCCGGGCCGGAAACGGTGGAGTAAAAGGTGCCTTTGCCGTCGATCAGGGTCTGGCCGGCGATCTTGGTGGCGTCGGAGGAGTCGAAGCCGTCATCGCTCATGTACATGCCCATGTAGCCGCGTTCCCTGGCCTGACGGAACAGAACCGCGGCCTGGAAGGTCATGCCGCCGAAGTAGACCATGTCAGGGTTGCCGGCAATAACCGGCGACAGCAGGGCGTCGAAGTTGGCTTTCTCTTCGGTGCCCTCAAAGCCTAGAACCTTCAGCCCTTTCTCTTCGGCGCGCTTCTTGAAGAATTCGGCGATACCCTGGCCGTAGGCGGTCTTGTCGTGGACGACAAAGACGCTCTTGACCCCGTGGCTGGCGGCGAAATCGGCGCCGACCACGCCCTGGACGTCATCCCGGCCGACGATGCGGTTGACCTCGGCATAGCCGCGGGTGGTGACCTTGGGGTTGGTGTTGGCCGGGCTGACGTTGGCCAGGCCGGCGGAGTGATAGACCTCGGAGGAGGGAATCTGCACGCCCGAGTTATAATGGCCGACCACCGCGAGGATCGACGGATCGGAGACGATGCGTTTGGCGTTGGCTACGCCGGTGTCGGGGTTGGCCTGATCGTCGAAGGGGGCCAGCTCGACCTTGATGCCCATGTCGGCCAGGGGCTTGCCCAACTGCTCCAGCGCCAGCTCGGCGCCGCGCTTGATGTCAACGCCGACCACCGACTGATCGCCGGAGAGCGGCGACTGGGTGGCGATCTTGATGGACTTGGCTGCATCGATGGCGGCAGCAGGCTGCGCGCACACGGCCAGCATCATACCGGCGACGGCCAGCAGTGAAAAGAGCGACATTCTGTGTTTCGGCATTCCTCGTTCCTCCTGTGCAGTGGGCAGGCAGCCCGGGCTGCGCACCCGTTCAGTGAACGCCGGCCTCGGTCTGGAGGCCTGCAGGTTGGACATACATGGCATACTTATGTAAAAGATGCCATATCTTTATAGGCAAAAGTACGGACATCTCCGTGGCAAGCCGACGGGCCATCCGGACCCGTTCAGGAAAGCGGTGGCGCGGCAGTTTTGCCGCCCTTCCTGGCATGATCCAGGGTGGACATCACCGTGGCTACCATGGACGAGACATCGGCCAGATTGGCTGGCAGGATCATGGTGTTGTTCTCCTTGGCCAGCTTGCCGAACTGATCGAGGTACTTTTTGGCCACCTCGAGGTTGGCCGCGTCCTGACCGCCGGGCAAACTCAGGGCCTCCGCCACCCGGCGGATGCCCTCGGCGGTGGCCTCGGCCACCTTGAGAATCTCCTGTGCCTGGCCCTCGGCCTCGTTGATGCGCCGCATCTTCTCGCCCTCGGAACGAGCGATGGCCTCGGCCCGGTCACCCTCGGCCCGGTTGATGGTGGACTGGCGCTCACCTTCCGACTTGGCGATTTCGGCCCGCTTTTCCCGCTCGGCCCGCATCTGTTTTTCCATGGCCTCAAGCACGCTGCGCGGCGGCTGGATATCCTTGATCTCGTAGCGCAGCACCTTGACGCCCCAGTTCTGGCTGGCCTCGTCAAGCGCCTCCACCACCTGCCGGTTCAGATTTTCCCGGGCCTCGAAGGTGTTGTCCAGGCTGATCTTGCCGATGGCCGAGCGCAAACTGGTCTGGGCCAGCTGGGCCACGGCGAAATGGTAGTTCTCGATGCCATAGGCCGACAGGCGGGAGTTGACCACCTGTAGGTAGAGGCAACCGTCGATCTCCATGGAGACGTTGTCGGCGGTGATGCAGGTTTGGGCCGGGATGTCGATGGACTGTTCCTTGAGGCTGCGCTTGTAGGCCACCTTGTCGAAGAAGGGGATGAGGATGTGGAACCCGGCCTCGAGCGTGGTGCGGTATTTGCCCAGCCGCTCGATCACGTATTCGAACTGCTGGTCAACGACCACCGCGGTCTTTACCAGGACGAGGATGACGAAGACGACCAGCACCACCACTCCGATCAGCATATTGTCCATCAGGCTTCTCCTTCTGTCTCGGCCGGGCTGACCTTGATCGACAGGTTATTTTTCTCGACGATGGCGACGATGGCGCCCTTGGCGATGGCCTGGTCGGCCGTGGCCTGCCAGAACGAACCGCCGTACTTGATGAGGCCCGCCGCCGGCGGATTGATGTCCTCGATTACCACTCCGGTCGCGCCGGGGGAGATGTCGTTGTCCATGGCGTCAACCTCGAGAACGCGGCCAAGGAAGACTTTTTTCAGGGTGGTGCGGAGCAGGACCAGGGAAACGAGGCTGGCGGCGAGAAAAACCAGCAACTGGCTGGCGAGCGACATCGGCAGGAAGAACACCGTCAGGGCCGCGCACCAGGCGCCGACGCCGAAAAAGAAGACGATCAGGCCAGGCAGCCCCAGTTCCAGGGCAAAGAAGACGACGCCGGCCAGGAACCAGACGAGCACGGGCGAAAGGTGGGGAAAGGACATGCGGCCACTCCTCGGTTGGGGTGTAATAGGTCGAAGATAGCACACAAGCCGGACGCTGGTCAAACAAGAAGCACAGGGCGGCCTGCCGCCTTTCCGCCACCGGGGGCAAGGAAACGGGAAAAAAACGCAGATCGGGGAAAGTAAGGGCGCAAACCGGGCTGATTTTCCCCCGCAAATAGGGTATGTACACCTTGTCATGGGGCAGGGGGTTTCTTACCGTCTGCCCCATCATGCTCATGACGGGACCAAACGACTGGAACAGATTTGATCACATGCCGAAACCGACACATCGCCGCCTATTGAGCCCTGTCTGGAAACAGACCTGGCTCCTATTGTCCGTGCTCTGCCTGCTGCCCTGGTCGGCAATGGGCCAGGAACAGCTGCCGCTCCTGATCCAGCAGCGCCTGGAGGAACTCAATTTCGGCACGGAGAAAAAAATAGCTGGTGAAACCGTGTAC
>CAZFPV010000036.1:0-11428 GCA_964521155.1 uncultured Desulfobulbus sp.
ATCGTGGACGGGGTGGAGGTGGGGGGGGAATTGCGCAGCCCGGAGATGGGCATGCTGGCCTCGGCGGTCTCGGCCCAGCCGCCGGTGCGCCGCCGCCTGACCCTGATGCAGCAGCGGATGGGCGAGGCTGGCGGGATCGTTGCCGAGGGCCGGGACACTGGTACGGTGGTCTTTCCAGGCGCGGCCTGGAAGTTCTTCCTCGACGCCAGCCCGGAGGTGCGGATGCACCGGCGGGCAACGCAGTTGCGAAGCAAGGGGGAGCATGTTGACGAACAACAGTTGCTCGCCCAGATCATCCAGCGCGACCGGGACGACCGGGAGCGTACCATTGCCCCCCTGATGGCCGCGTCCGATGCGGCGGTGATCGATTCCACCGGCCGCACGATTGGGGAGGTCATCGAGCTGATGCACGCTCGCATCCTAGCCCATCCCTGCCGCTGCTGAGGAAACAGCACCTGGAGAAACAGTCAGCATGGCAATATCCCTGCTGGCGCCTTTCTGCGGAAGCTGTCGCGTCGTCGTTTGTGAGCACTCTCCTTAAAAGGATAAACAAAAAACCGGCATGCCCAGCCATGGGCATGCCGGTTTTTTGTTCTTGCGCGGTGCGGATCAGATCGCGGGTTCGATCTTCTCGCCGGCCATGAAGGCGCGCAGCGTCTTGCCCACCGTGCGGCCGAGTTCGACACACTCACCAAGTTTGGCGTGCTCGGGCACGTACTGCACCTTCAGACCCGGGTGGCAGAGGGTGATATCCATTTCTTTGAGCATCTCGTTCATCATCTTGACCGCCTCGCCCGACCAGCCATAGGAGCCGAAGGTGGCGCCGATCTTGTTGGTTGGGCGCAGGCCCCGCATGTACATGAGGAAATCGGCCATCCGCGGCAGCATGCCGTTGTTCAGGGTCGAGGAACCGAGCACCACCGCGCTGGCCTCGAGTACGTCGGTCATGACGTCGCTGCGGTGATTTACCTGCAGGTCGAGCAGCTTGTACTCCACCCCTTCCTCATGCAGGCCTTCGGCGATGGCCTTGGCCATCATTCGGGTCGATTCCCACATGGTGTCGAAGATGATCAGCGCCTTGCCGTTGCCCTCGTGGTTGCACCAGCGAGAGTAAGCCTCGATGATCTTGCCCGGGTTGCTGCGCCAGATCACGCCGTGGTCGGGCGCCAGCATCTTGATGGGCAGCTGCATCTCCTCTACCTTGGCCAGCAGTTTCTTCACCAGCGGTGAATAGAGGGTGAGGATGTTGGCGTAGTATTTCGCCGCCTCGTGCATCAGATTCTCCTGACCGACCTCATCGTCGAACCGCTCACTGGTGGCCAGATGCTCGCCAAAGGCGTCACTGGTGAACAGGATCTGGTCTTCCTTGAGGTAGGTGAACATGGAATCCGGCCAATGCAGCATCCGGGTTTCAAGGAAGCTCAGGGTCCGCTTGCCCAGGCTGATTTCCTCGCCCGGGGCGACCACATGGTAGGGCCAGTCCTTCTGGTGAAAATGCTGCAGCAGCGCCTTGTGGCCCATCTTGGAGCAGAAGACCTTCTCAGGCTTGATCGCCTCGATCACCTCGGGCAGGCAGCCCGAGTGGTCCATCTCCACGTGGTTGACCACCAGATAATCGATCTTCGCCGGATCGATGATGTTGTGGATGCGGTGCAGCAGCTCGCCCTTGTAAGGCTTTTTGACCGTATCGATGAGGGTGACCTTTTCGTCGATGATGAGAAAGGCGTTGTAGGTGGTGCCGGTAATCGAATAGCCGTGAAAGTCGCGGGTTATCCAATCGACGGCGCCCACCCAGTAGACGTTGTCGGCAAGTTCGATGGTGCGCATGGGTCAGGTTCTCCTGGAACGGTTGTTGGGGTTAGAAGGTAAGGATGGTGTAGCCCTGCCGGATGTATTCGGCCATGGCCGGATGGCCCGCGAGTTCACCGATGAGTGGTATTCCCTCCCGCTCGATCGCCGCCACCGCCTGCAACTTGTTGGCGCAGGCGCGACAGGCGCCGAGAAAGAGCCCTTTCTCCTTGGCCTGGCGGTAGAGGGGGTGGAGGAAATGGCCCGGGTCGGCCATAAGCGCGACCAGGCGCACCGATTCACCCTCGAGGATGATCTTGCCCTCCATGCCGGATTGTTCCATGTCCAGGCTATTGAGCAGCACGTGGATAAAACACAGAGGGTTGTCGCGGAAGGCATAAAAAACAATCTTGTTCATGGGACGCCTGTATGGTGATGATTGGCGCTGACGCGTCGGGACAGGGTGCTCTGGCTCCCGATAGACTTCCCTGGGTCAGGCGGGGGAGGGCGCGAGGCGCGCCGTCGGGCACAGGAAAAACAGTCAGGCCGCACCATGGGGCGGCCTGACGGGCATCAGCCCCCGTTCATCAGGAACGGGGCGGCCGAGAGGTGGGTTCAGGCTTCTTCGAATTGATCCTTGCCGGCGCCGCAGACCGGGCAGACCCAGTCATCGGGGATATCTTCAAAGGCAGTACCAGGGGCAATGCCGCTGTCCGGATCGCCAACCGCGGGATCATAGACGTAGCCGCAGACAACACAGGTGTATTTTTTCATGGGATCTCCTGGAGTTCGGTTGGATCAGGCCTTCCACAAGCCGTGCAGGTTGCAGTACTCGCGGGCGGTGACCGTATCGGCCTTGATGCAGAAGGTGGCTTCGGGGGCTTGGCCGGGATTGAGATCAGCCCGGTAGACCTTGCCGTCGGCAATCAACTCGATGAACTCGATCCAGTGCTTCTCTTCCATGGGGTGCGGCACGGAGCCGACCGTGACCTTGTAGCCGTCGGCCAGCTTGGTGATCACCGGTACGTGTTTTTCCTTGGCTGCATCAACGGTGTTCTCGGTCATCAGGGCCATGGCCTGGCCGCAGCACACCAGTTCGCCGGCACCGACATGAAGGACCTCGACAATGTTTCCGCAGAGCGCGCACTTGTAGACTTCGTTCTTCTTGGTCATGGTATGTTCTCCTTGTGGATTAAAAGAATCTGTCGGCGGGAAACCGGACAGAGCACCCGCACCCGCACCGGCAAAACACTGGTAAACGATAAACCATCTTGTGCCGGTGCGAAAGGGCGAAGTATCGACCCGCCGGATTTTCACCAGCAGGCGTTGGGGCTGTTCAACCGTTGTGTTTGGTCAGGTAATCGGCTACGCCGGCGGCGGTGGGGGTCATGGCCTCCTGGCCTTCGTTCCAGTTGGCGGGGCAGACGTCGCCGTGCTGCTCGTGGAACTGCAGGGCATCCACCATCCGCAGGGCCTCGTCGATGTTGCGGCCCAGGGGAAGGTCGTTCACCACGGCGTGGCGGACAAAGCCTTCCCGATCGATCAGGAAGGTGCCGCGCAGGGCAATGCCGGCGTCAAGCAGGACGCCGTAGTTGCGGGAGATCTGCTTGTCCAGGTCGGCCACCAGCGGATACTTGATCTGGCCGATGCCGCCCTGATTGATGGGGGTGTTCTTCCAGGCCCAGTGGGAAAACTGGGAATCAATGGAGACGCCGATGATTTCGGTGTTCTTTTCCTTGAATTTGGGGAGTGCCCGGTCAAAGGCCAGAATCTCCGAGGGGCAGACAAAGGTGAAGTCCAGGGGGTAGAAGAACAGGATGACATACTTGCCCTTGAAATCCGAGAGCTTGAAATCGGCTTTCATCGAGTTGTCAGGCATGACCGCGGTGGCGGTGAACTCAGGGGCCTGTTGGGTAACCAGGGTACACATTATCAAACCTCCATGTTGGCTGGGGAGTGGGTGCTGGAATCCCCGCCCCGGTGGTGCAAGGACCGGAGACGGGGTTTGGGGAAACAAGGCTGAATAGCGTCAGTCGAGGACGGTCTTGCCCTCGTCGGTGATGCTGTACTTGCACCGGACCGGACTGGCCACATAGCCCTTGTTCTTGAGCGCGGTGATCTGGCAACTGACTTGCTTGGCCTCCAGGCCGGTGGCGGCGGCCAGTTCCTTGCTGCCGCAGGGTTCCTGGCTCTTGGCCAAGGCATCGAGGACGCGGCGTTGCGCGTCGCTGAGCGCCGAGTTGCCGCAAGTGGCACATCCCATGGTACTTCCTCCTTGTTGATCAATGGTTTCAGGGTGGTGCTGACAGGCCGGGCATAGGCCGAAAAACTCGATGCGGCAGCCGGTGATCTGGTACCCCCTGGACGCCTCCGGTTCAGCGTTTGGCAGAGCAAAGTCCAAGGTCGGCATATTTTCCACCCGATGGCACCGGATGCACAGGATATGGTGGTGCTCGTGCAACTCGCCGTCAAAACGTTTTTGCCGTCCACTGGTCTCCAGTTTCCTGATCAGGCCGTTTGCGGCAAGGGTGTCCAGATTGCGATAGACAGTCGCCAGACTGATACGGGGCTGTGTCTTCCGAATGCATTCGTAGAGTTCGTCCGCGGTGGGGTGCGTCAGGTTGTGCCGCAAAGCACGCAGAATACTATCCCGCTGATGGGTCATGCGCAGGTCTCGAGCCATAATCACCTGTCAGAATAATTTCTCCTATGTGTAGGTAGTAACTATTCCCGTGTCAAGCCAAAAACTATCCGGTGGTGTTGCGGGACAGGCAAGCGGCAGCTGGGTGAGGGGAATCAGCGGACAGGGGCGGTGGAACAAACAAGGGGCAGACGGCGCGACGCCGTATGCCCCTCGGCAAATCGGAGGGTGGGAGCTTACTCGAGGATGAAGTCGTCCCGCCGGTTGTGGGCGAAATCGTCCTCACTCTGGCCGGTGAACAACGGCCGCTCCTCGCCGTAGCTGAGGGTGCGGATGCGGCTCTCCTCGACGCCATACTCGATCAGGTAGGCCTTGGCGCTGGTGGCGCGGCGTTCGCCCAGAGCCAGGTTGTATTCGTTGGTGCCCCGATCGTCGGTATTGCCCTCGATGAGCACCCGCCGGGAGGGGTTGTTCTTCAGATAGGCGCCGTTGTGCTCCATGCTGGGGAGCTGGTCGCTGCGAACGGAGGAGGAGTCGAAATCAAAATAGATGGGCTTCATCTCCGGCGAAGAGCGGCCGTGCTCCCGCTTGTAGGCGTCGCTCTGCTGGTCACCGGCAAAGGAAAGACCGCCTTTGCCGGTGGCATCAAGCCCTTCTCGGCCGCCGCCGCCCATACCGCCGCCCATACCTCCACCGGTTTCCTCGGTGATGTTGCCCATCCTGCCTGCGCCATCGGAGGCTGAGCCTTCCGGCATGTTGCCAGAGCCGGAATAGGGAGACACTTTTTTGGGGCTGCAGCCGGCAGCAAACAGCAGGGTGCAGCTTAGGGTGGCGGCAAGCAGGACACGGGCAAAGGGAATCATGGGGTCGGCCTCTCTAACGTGGGGAGAAGAATTACGTGGAGTACTTACGCTTGATGATATACCGGCAAGGCGCCAAGAACGTCAAGAAAAACATGGGACTTAACTCCCCGTGCGCCGGCGATTTCAGCGCCTGTTGATCTACCTCCACCTTTTTCTTGCGACCCCGCTGCTTCAATGGTAGATGAAAGCTTTCCCCTTTAATCCAACGACCTGAGAGGAGAGTGTGATGAGACCCCTGTTTGCCGCCCTGCTGCTGTTGTGCACTATGATCCGTCCGGCTCTGGCCGAAACCACCATTATCTTCGCTACCGATGCCACCTGGCCTCCCATGGAGTTCGTCGATGAGCAGAAGCAGGTGGTCGGTTACGCCATGGATTTCATGATCGCTGCCGGTAAAGAGGCCGGATTCAAGCCGGTTTTCAAGAATACCGCCTGGGATGGCATCTTCGCCGGGTTGGCGGCCAAGAAGTATGACGCTGTCGTCAGCTCCGTCTCGATCACCGAGGAGCGGAAAAAGGCCATGAATTTCAGCGAACCGTACTTCACGGTCCGTCAGGCCCTGATCGTGAACAAGGCCTCCACCGCCAAAACCCTGGCTGACCTCAAGGGGCAGAAGGTGGGCGGACAGATCGGCACCACCGGCTATTTTGCCATCAAGGCCGCCGAGGGGGTCGAGGCCAAGAGCTACGACGAGATCGGCCTGGCCATGGAAGACCTCAATGTCGGCCGCATCGCCGCAGTCGTCTGCGACGACCCGGTCGCCGCCAACTACGCCCTGGACAAGTATAAGGAAAAACTGAAAATAGCCGCCATCATCGAGACCGGAGAGGCTGAGCATTACGGTGTGGCCGTGAACAAAAACAACAAGGAGGTGCTGGACATGGTCAGCAAGGGCATCGCCGCAGTCAAGGCCAAGGGCCTGGACAAGGATCTGAAGAAAAAATGGATCGGCCAATGAGGTAGATCGAAGCGTTTCCCACTGCCGGGCCGTTTGGCCCGGCTTTTTTTATCCAACCGTGACCCCTATGCCGGAACCAGAAATAACAAAAATTGAAGTTGGCGACGGCGCTGCCATCCCCAACCCCGATGACCGGGGGCTGGTTTCCGCCTGGTGGATAGCCCTGTTCGGGACCATTGCCCTGCTGGTCGCCCTGCCGCTGATCAAGCCGGACCCCTACCTGCGAATCCTCAAATTCGTGCCCGACGGCATCCTGATCACCTTCGAGGTAACGGTGCTGTCGATCTCGTTGGCCATCGTCATTGGTCTTTTGACAGGGCTTGGGCGCATCTCCCGCAACCGCTTCATCAACCTGGCCGCCTCGCTCTATGTCGAGGTGGTGCGAGGCATCCCGCTGCTGGTGCAGCTGTTTTATATTTACTATGCCCTGGGGCGGTTTGTGCGGGTGCCGGATCTGGTGGCCGCGGTCATCGCCATGGCCTTCTGCTACGGCGCCTACATGGGCGAGGTCTTCCGCGCCGGCATCAAGTCCATTGACCATGGCCAGACCGAGGCCTCGCTGTCGCTGGGGTTCAACCATCGTCAGACCATGGCCTACGTCATCCTGCCCCAGGCCTGGCGGACCATCCTGCCGCCGGTCGGCAACGAGTTCATCGCCCTGCTCAAGGACACCTCGCTGGTGTCCATTCTCGCGGTAGCCGACATCCTTCGTCGCGGCCGGGAATACGCCTCGGAGAGCTTCAACTACTTTGAAACCTACACCATGATCGCCCTGATCTACCTGCTCATTACCCTTGTTCTGTCCAAGCTTATCAGCATCATGGAATACCGGTTGAGCCACTATGAACGCCGCTGACCCGATCATCCGCCTGCACCAGATCAACAAGTCCTTCGGCGCCTTCCGGGCGCTGACCAATGTCAGCCTGGAGATTTCGGCCGGCGAGAAGGTGGTCATCCTCGGCCCCTCTGGTTCGGGCAAATCGACCCTGCTGCGCACCATCAACCGCCTGGAACCCATCGATTCCGGGACCATCACCATCGACGGCCGCAACCTCAACGACCCCGGCGAGGACATCAACCGTATCCGCATGGAGGTGGGCATGGTCTTCCAGAGCTTCAACCTTTTCCGCCACAAGACAGTGATCGAGAACCTGACGCTCGCCCCAATCAAGCTCAAGGGCATGGAGCGCGGCCAGGCGGAGGCCCTGGCCATGACCCTGCTCGACAAGGTGGGGATGGGCGACCGGGCCAGCCATTACCCGATCCAGTTGTCCGGCGGCCAGCAGCAGCGGGTGGCCATAGCCCGGGCCCTGGCCATGGAACCGAAGATCATGCTTTTTGACGAGCCGACTTCGGCCCTGGACCCGGAGATGATCAACGAGGTCCTGGAGGTGATGGTGGCCTTGGCGAGGGAGGGTATGACCATGGCCGTGGTCACCCACGAGATGGGCTTTGCCCGCGAGGTGGCTGACCGGGTGATCTTCATGGATGCGGGCGCCATTGTCGAGGAGGGAACGCCGGCCGAGTTCTTCACCAGCCCGAAGACGCCCCGCGGCCAGCAGTTCCTCAAGCAGATCCTTTAACGCCCAGCACGGCTGACAGGTTCACATGATTCCAGGGATGCTCGATATTCAATCCCATGACGGCCAGGGCTACAAACCGCTGGTCGATTTTGCCGGCTGGCGGGTGGCGATCCTCAATTACGACCCGGAGCTGCTGCCCGAGCGACTGACCCGCATGCAGCGCCACAATGAGACCGACGAGGTCTTCGTGCTCCTGCACGGCCGCTGCATCCTGTTCGTGGGCGAGGGGACGGATTCGGTCGACCGCATCCACGCCGAAGACCTGCGGCCCCACCGGCTCTACACCGTGCGCCAGGCTGTCTGGCACACCCATACCTTGAGCACTGAGGCGAAGGTGCTGGTGGTCGAGAACCGCGACACCACCTATGACAACTCCCCCTTCACGCCCCTGGGTGACGCCCAGCAACAGCAGCTGATCCGCCTGACCGGAGAGCTCTGGCAGGCGCCGCAGCCATAAGCCTCGGGATCCGGACGTCGCTCCGCGGCCGGTCTTGTCAAGCAGGGGGGGATCGTGTATAGTTGGCTTCCAGCCAAACCGGGGATTTCCCTCCCGACCGCCCCTCCCTTTTTTCCAGCGCCAGCAAGGTAACGGCATGAAAGCTTCCCTGAGCAAAAAGACCAAGTTTATCTTCATCACCGGTGGCGTGCTCTCCTCGCTGGGCAAGGGGCTGTCCGCGGCCTCCATCGGCTCCCTGCTGGAGGCACGTGGCCTGACCGTCACCTTTCAGAAGCTCGACCCCTACATCAATGTCGACCCCGGCACCATGAACCCCTTCCAGCACGGCGAGGTCTACGTCACCAATGACGGCGCCGAGACCGACCTGGACATGGGCCACTACGAGCGCTTCACCGGCGCGGTCATGGGGCAGAAAAACAACTACACCTCCGGCCGCATCTACTATTCGGTGATCATGAAGGAGCGGCGGGGCGAGTATCTCGGCGGCACGGTGCAGGTGATTCCGCACATCACCGACGAGATCAAGGAATCCATCCTCCAGCTCGACGGCTGCGCCGACGTGGCCCTGATCGAGATCGGCGGCACTGTGGGCGACATTGAGGGGCTGCCCTTCATCGAGGCCATCCGCCAGCTGCGCAGCGATCTTGGCCGGGAATACACCCTGTTCATCCACCTGACCCTGGTGCCCTACATCAAGTCCGCGGGCGAGGTCAAGACCAAGCCGACCCAGCACTCGGTCAAGGAACTGCTGGCCTCGGGCATTCAGCCGGACATCCTGATCTGCCGCACCGAGACCCCGCTCAGCGATGAATTGAAACGGAAGATCGCCCTGTTTTGCAACGTCGAGGCCAGTTCAGTCATCTCCGCGGTGGATGTGGATTCGATCTACGAGTTGCCGCTGAAGTTCTACGGTGAGGGCATCGACGCCCGCATCCTGGAGAAGCTGGGCATCTGGACCGGATCGCCCCACGTCGAGCCATGGGAGCAGTTGGCGCGCAAGGTCAAAAACCCCAAGGGTACGGTGACCATCGGTATCACCGGCAAGTACGTCGATCTGAAGGAGTCCTACAAGAGCCTGCACGAGGCTCTGATTCACGGCGGCATCGCCAACGACACCAAGGTGGCTCTGGAATACATCAGCGCCGACAGTCTCGAGGACGGCGCCGATCTGGAAAAGCTCGACAACTGTGACGGCATCCTGGTTCCCGGCGGTTTTGGCAGCCGCGGCATGGAGGGCAAGATCAGCGCCGTCACCTATGCCCGCGAGCGCAGGATCCCCTTCTTCGGCATCTGTCTGGGCATGCAGTTGGCGGTGGTCGAGTTCGCCCGCAACATCGCCGGCATCGAGGGCGCGCACTCGGTCGAGTTCAACCTGGCCACGCCGAATCCGGTGATCTACCTGATGACCGAGTGGTTTGACTTCCGCACCGGTAAGATCGAGAAACGCGACCAGCAATCCGACATGGGCGGCACCCTCCGGCTCGGGGCCTACCCCTGCACTCTCAAGGCCGGCACCCTGGCGGCGGCGGCCTACGGCCAGGAGACGATCAGCGAGCGCCACCGGCACCGCTACGAGTTCAACAACCTCTACCGGGAACGCCTGGAGGCCGCCGGCCTGATCGTCAGCGGCGCTTCGCCGGACGGGGCCCTGGTGGAGATCGTCGAGTTGGCCGATCACCCCTGGTTCCTTGGCTGCCAGTTTCACCCTGAGTTCCAGTCCAAGCCGATGAAGCCGCACCCCCTGTTCCGCGAGTTCATCCGCGCGGCCATCACCCACCGCAAGGGCGCCAAGAGCTGAGACCATGCGGGTTGTCGAGTTGAAATCCACCCCTGCGGGAACGATTACCATCGGTCCGGGGGCGCCGCTGTTGCTCATGGCCGGACCCTGCGTGCTCGAGAGCGTCGACATGGCCCGGGAAATCGCCCTGGAGATGAAGGCCATCGCCGCCCGCCTGGGCATTTCCTATGTGTTCAAGGCCTCCTTTGACAAGGCCAACCGCACCTCGCTCAGCTCGTTTCGCGGCCCCGGCGCGGAGAAGGGGCTGCGCATCCTGGGGCGGCTGCGGGCCGAGGTCGGGGTGCCGGTGGTTTCGGATATCCACGAGGTGGCCCATGCCGAACCGGCCGCCGACAGCCTCGACATCATCCAGATTCCGGCCTTTCTCTGCCGCCAGACCGATCTGCTCGTCGCCGCTGCCCGTACCGGAAAAGTGGTGAATGTGAAGAAAGGCCAGTTTGTCTCGCCCTGGGACATGGAGCACGCGGTCAACAAGGTGCGGGGCGCCGGTTGCGAGCGACTGCTCCTGACCGAGCGCGGGGCTTGTTTCGGCTATAACAATCTCGTGGTGGACATGCGTTCCCTGCCGGTGATGCGTGCCTTCGGCTGTCCGGTGATCTACGACGCCACCCATTCGGTGCAGTTGCCGGGCGGCGCCGGGAGCTCCTCCGGTGGCCAGCGCGAGTTCATCCCACCGCTCTCCCGGGCGGCGGTGGCGGCCGGCGTGGACGGGCTCTTCCTCGAGGTTCATCCCGACCCGGACAGGGCGTTGTGCGACGGGCCCAACAGTCTGCCGCTGGCCGGGGTCGAGTCCCTGCTCAAACAGCTCCTGGCCGTGCACCGGGCCGTGACCGGGGGCAGGGATGTCTGATCCACACTGCGGCACGCCGGGCGGGACCTACCCCAGCGACTGCACCCTGACCGAGGCCCTGCGCGACCGCGCCATGGACCGCAACCAACCGCTGACGCGCACCGCTGCCTGGCGGGCGGCCCTGCCCCGGGCCAAGGAGGTGCGCCTGCTGCTCCTTGACGTCGACGGCGTGCTCACCGACGGCGGTATCTTCTACGGCGACCTCGACATCGAACTCAAGCGCTTCCACACCCAGGACGGTCTGGGGATCCGGCTCCTGCAGGAGAGCGGCGTACCGGTGGGCATCATCACCGCCCGCGACTCCGCGGCCGTGGCCCGCCGGGTCCAGGATCTCAAACTGGCCCACGTCTTCCAGGGGCAGAAGGACAAGCTGGCCGCCTTTGAGGCAATTCTCCGCCAGACCGGCCTGCGACCGCCGCAGATCGCCTGCATGGGCGACGACTGGATGGATCTGCCGATCCTCAACCGCGCAGGTCTGGCCGCAGCCCCT
>CAZFPV010000037.1:0-11357 GCA_964521155.1 uncultured Desulfobulbus sp.
GTTTGGGGCTGGGGCAGCAGGTGGAACTGGCTTCCATTGCCAAGGAAAAAGCCGAGGAAGGGGAAAAGCTGTTCCGGCCGGGCCGCAAGAACCCGATCCTGCTGCCGGCCCACTCGCCGGTGCTGCTTTACCTGATGCGCATTCGCGACGAGGCGCACCGCTTCGGCATTACCCATCATCGTAGCCTACGCGGCCGGGAACAACTCCGCTCGCGGCTGGACGCCATCGAAGGGATTGGCCCCAAACGCCGGCAGCAGCTCCTGCGATCGCTTGGCAGTCTCAAGCGGGTTATCGAGGCAGGCATCGACGAACTGGCCGGGGTGCCGGGCATTGGTCCTGAACTGGCCCGACAGATCCACAGCCAGCTGCACAGGGAGGATCATGGAACCGGATGAACGCACCATGGCCCGGCTCAAGGCCGGCTGCATCTGCAAGGGCGTCAAATTGATCCGCCTGATCGAGGCCATCGAGAACGGGGCAACCAATTTTTCCCAGGTGGCCGCGGCTACCGGAATCGGCACCGGCCCCTGCAAGGGCAAACGCTGCCGGCAGAAGGTGAAGGAACTGCTGGAGCGATTCCGATCCGGAACATAGCTGATCAGCTCCCCTGGCCGTGCCATGCATTGACAACCACTTTCGTCTGTCAAAGAGTATTGCCATCACACCCTGGGGGACAGGCAGTCTGTCCCCAACCATACCACGGACTGGGGCAGTCGTCTGCTTTCCCGGCCCAGACAGAGGAGCATATCATGAGCCAGTACACCATTGCCGTGATCATCGGTAGTTTACGCAAGGATTCCTTCAACCGTGCCCTGGCCGGGGCCCTGATAGGACTGGCGCCGCCCGAATTTACCTTCAAACCGGTGGAGATCGGCGACCTGCCGCTCTACAACCAGGATGACGACGGCAACCAGGCCCCGGCCGTCAAGCGGCTGAAGAGCGAGATTGCCGCGGCCCACGGCCTGCTGTTCGTCACCCCGGAGTATAACCGTTCCATGCCCGGGGTGCTGAAAAACGCCATCGACCATGCCTCCAGGCCCTACGGCCAGAACGCCTGGGCCGGCAAGCCCGCCGGTGTGCTCGGCATCTCGGTGGGGACCATCGGCACGGCGCTGGCACAGCAACATCTGCGCAACGTGCTCGCCTACCTGGACGTGCCCACCATGGGCCAGCCCGAGGTCTTCCTCCAGAACAGGGAAGGCATGTTCAATGCCGATGGCAGCATCGGCGAGGCCAGCCAGGCCTTCCTCCAGGGCTGGATGGACAACTTCATCAACTGGGTGAGGCGCCACAACAACTGAAAGGTTGCAAAGCCTGCGAGGATGCACTGTCTTTGCAGGCTTGCCACCTTAAAACCATGGAGCCTGGACCAAGGCCCGCAGGCAACATGCGCGGCAGATGCGGAATTTTCGCTGCAGGACCAGGTGGTTTTCGGGTACAGTACAACCATTGCGGCGCCTTTGCCTACGCATTCCATAGTGCCCGTGCAGCCCGCGGCGAAAGATGACGGCAGGGCGCCGGATTGGTCATGGGGGCGGACCGTCGGCCCTGACCAATCTTTGCAGGAGAAGCAATGTATCGTATGATGAAACAGTGCCGGGTAGTGTTTGTGTTTGCCCTTGTCTGCTGCCTGAGTTCGGTCGCTTGGGCGGGCAATGATGCGTATCTGTTTGACGTTCTCAAAAAACCGGTCTATCGGGCTGCCTGGGACGCGATGTTCAGAGGCGAGAAGGATATTCCCGTCTGGCTGGCGGAGTGGGCGGACAAGAGCGCCGGCCCGACCAGCCCGTGTAAGGCCGCGGTGGTGAACGAGATCGAATATATGGTGCATTTCGTCTGCAAGGCGCATGAGTGCGGCGATAACCTGTTCATCGTCTTTTTCGCGCCCGGCGGCAAGCAGGCCTGGGGCGTGCTGACCACCGACAGCGAGCGGTTCTTCGGCAAACCGGACGAACTGATGCGATACGCGCTCCTCGACGCCAGACGTTGCGAGTGAGCTGAATTTACGAGCAATTCCGACCACGGAGGAAAGCGAATGGGCGAGACTGCGGGTGTCCTGGAGAAGGCTGTCACCAGGATCGGTTATGGCACGGTCAAGGAGCTGTCGGTGTTTCAGGAACATTACGACCGGCTCACCCGCGAAATCCAGCAGGCCAAGGTGCAACTGAGCAGTAGTCCGCCTTTGGAGGGCGATTCCACCCGCGCCCGGCAGCGGGCAGAATGGCGCGACTGGCTGGAGTTGCAGGTGCGGACCAGGGATCAGACCCGGACCGCGCTGGTGCAGGCCCTGGCGGCCAAGGGCATCGTCGTCGAAGGCCTGCCTGACTGAGATTGCCGTGCCTCCCCCGTCCGATGAGCCGGGAAACCCCAGCACAGCAATAAGGAAGACCATGAAACTGCTTGCCGCGCCGCGCATGGAACGATGCATCGGCTGCCACTCCTGCTCGCTGGCCTGCGCCCGGTTGGTGCACCATCGGCTCTCCTGGGATACGGCCGGCATCCGCATCCACTCCACCGGCGGGTTGACCGGCGGCTTTGAGGCCCGACGCTGTCTGGCCTGCGATCCGCCGCCCTGTGCCGCGGCCTGCCCGACCGGTGCTTTCTCGCCGCGTAAGGGTGGCGGCGTCATCGTCCGCACAAAGCTCTGCATCCGCTGCGGCGAATGCGCTCCGGCCTGCCCGGTGGACGCTGTGTATCTCGATCAGGCTGGCGAGCCTTTCGTCTGCATCCACTGCGGCCGTTGTGTCGAATTTTGCCCGCACGATTGTCTGGAAATGGTTGGCCAGGAAACCGCGGAGTCCATGGCCAAGGAGGTGCAGCCATGATCCGCGATCAATTTCGGGTGCTGCATGTGGATCTGGCCACAGGCAAGGGAAACGTCCTGCTGGACGACGGTCGCGACGCCGTGGTCGGCGGATCCGGCCTCGCAGCCCGGTTGTTTGCCCGTTTTGGCAGGGCGGACGCGCCCTGGGACGACCCGGCCCAGCCGCTGATCCTGGCCATCGGCCCACTCACTGGATACTTCCCGTTGATGAGCAAGACCATCCTCGGTTTCCGTTCCCCCTATCACGACCAGTACACCGAGAGCCACGGCGGCGGCCGCAGCGCGCTGGCGCTCCGTTTCGCCGATCTGGACGCCCTGGTGATCACCGGCCGCTCGCCTGAACCCTGTTATCTCGAAGTAGGCAGCCGCCGCTGCGCCGTGCACCGGGCCGATTTTCTCTGGGGCCTGAAAATCTCCGAAAGCGCTCGGCTGCTGCGACGCATCAGCAAGGGCTCGGGCCACCGCACCATCCTCCGCATCGGGCCGGCTGGCGAGAACCAGCTGCCCATGGCGGGCATCAACATCGACACCTATCGCCACTTCGGCCGCCTGGGCGGGGGCGCAGCCATGGGTGTAAAAAACCTCAAGGCCGTGGTCATCCACGGCGACGCCTCCTTTCCCCTGCCCGAGGGCAAGAGCTACACCGCCCTGTTCGACAAAGTCTACGCAGCGGTCACCGAGAGCGGTATGATGAAGAAGTACCACGATCTCGGCACCCCGGCCAACCTGGAGGCGCTCAACGAGATCAAGTCCCTGCCGTGGCGCAACCTGCAGGCCACCAGCGACCCGGCCATTGAACGGATCTCCGGTCAGGCCTTTGCCGACCGCACCCTGCTGCGCAACTCGGCCTGCTCGGGCTGCCCGGTGGGCTGCATCCATGTGGGCCATGTGCGCGAACGGTTCATGGACGACCACCGCTTTCTCTACCGCCAGGTCGGCTACGACTACGAGCCGATCTTCGCCCTGGGTTCCATGCTTGGCATCACCGAATGCGGCCCGGTGCTGCGGTTGCTCGATCTGACCGAACAACTGGGGCTGGATGCCATGAGCGCGGGCGTGGCCCTGGCCTGGGCTGCCGAAGCCACGGAACAAGGCTTCGTCTCCAATACGGAAACCATCGACCCACTCGTCTTTGGCGAGGTTGAAGGCTTTGCCCGCGCCATGACCCACCTGGCAGGCGCAGTCAATCCGTTCTACCGGAACCTCGGTCGGGGTTCGCTGGTTGCGGCCGGGGTCTACGGCGGCGCCGAGTTTGCCTGCGTTCTTGGTCAGGAGATGGCCGGCTACGCCACTGGCGAGGCCTTTTTTGCCGCCCAGGGCCTGGGCTTCCGCCACTCCCATCTGGATACCGGCGCCTATAGCCACGACCAGAAGCACGCCGAGCAGGATGTGGCCGGGGTGGTCCGCTTTCTCATCGAGGACGAGGCCCAGCGCAGCCTGCTGACCTCCATGGTCGCCTGCCTGTTCGCGCGCACGGTCTACACCGAGGCCATGCTCGCTGAATGCCTTGCATCGCTTGGGTACGGTGGGCTTGCCGCCAATCTGGCCAATCTGGGCCCGGCCATCCAGAAGCTGCGCTGGCAGACCCGAATCGCCACCGGCTTTGCCCCCGAGACGGTGACCATCCCCATGCGGTTCTCCCAGGTGACCACCTGGAAAGGGCCGATCGATCCTGTCTATCTCGATGCGCTCAAAACAGCCTATGGTCAGGCGATTGTTCAACTGGCTCAACAGTAGCCAGCACCTTTTTCTGCTCACGAACGAACACTCTCTTCAAATTCTGGACAACCTCCACCACCCAGGTGCGTGTCTGCCGGATGCGCCTCTTGTATAGAGATGCATCTCGGATGTATTCATCCGGCCGTTCGGGTGAACAGCCAGGAGGCATCGGTGGAGCGATCGGGCCGGAACACGTAGCCCAGGCCGGTGAACCGCTTGAGCGCATCCGGCTCGGTGATGCGGCCCCGAATGCAGAAGTCGGCCATCAACCCGCGGGCTCGCTTGGCAAATACGGCCACCGAACGCAGGCGGCCGCCAGTTTCCTCCTTGAACTGGATGTCCAGCCAGGTAGCGTGTAGCTGCCTCTTGCGCACCACCCGACTGTACTCCTCGGAGGCGAGGTTGACGAGGACGGGGTGGGCCTGTTTATCCAACTCGCTGTTGAGCAGCGCGGTGATGCGCTCGCCCCAGAAGGTGTACAGGTCGCGGGCCTGCTCCACGGGCAGCCGGGTGGCCATCTCCAGCCGGTGCGGCCGGATGCGGTCCAGCGGTCGCAGGCAACCGTAAAGGCCGGAGAGGATGCGCACCTGCTGCTGGGCAAAGTTGAGGTCGTCTGCGCCATAGGCCTGTGGGTGCATGGCGCGAAAGGCCTCGCCGCTGTAGGCCAGCAGAGCCGGCTTGCTCGGGGCCGCACCCGTGGCGAGCGCACGGATGCCCGCCCGGGTGCGTTCGGCCAGGGCCGGGCTGAGAGCCATCAGCTGTGCCAGGTCGGCCTCGTCGTAATGGTTGAGGGCGCGGATCAGCGTCTCACTTTCCTCCACGAAGGCAGGCTCGCTCGCCGCCGCGGTCAGGTCGATCGGGCCAAAGTCCTGACCCTTGGACGGCGACAGCAGGATCACGGGCAGCAGAGCACCTGATTGCCGCCCGCAGCCTTGGCCTGGACCAGGCAGCGACTGGCGATGAGCAGCAGAGCCTCGGGGGTGGCGTTGCGCTCGGGCGTCTCCGGGGCAAAACCAGAGGCGCCGTAGCAGGCGGAGAACTCGAGCGGCCGACCGTTGTGGCGCATGCCCAGCCGGGCGATGTGGTCGCGCAGGCGGATGGCCACCCGACCGGCGCCGCGGATGTTGGTCTCGGGTAGCACCAGCAAGAATTCGTCCTCACCCCAGCGGGTGACAGTGTCGATATCCCGGCGAACCAGCCGCATGGCGGTGCGGCCAAATCCGGCCAGCACCTGGTCGCCGGCCTCCTGGCCAAACTCCTCGTTGATCCGGCGCAGGCCGTCGAGATCGCAGAGCAGCACCGACAGGTAGTGGGAAAAACGCACTGCCCGCCGCAGTTCCCGGGTCAGGTACTCAATGATGTGGTCCCGGGTGAAGCAGCCGGTGAGAGGATCAACGATGGTCAGCGCCTCGATGCGCTGCAGCATCAGGGCCTCGTGCCGACGCATCCGGTACTGGGCGCAGGCGTCGCGAAGGAGAATCTTCAGCGTCCCCGCCGGCGTGCTCTGGGGAATGACCCGGAAGATCGACATGCTGTTGGCCTGGTGCACAGCCGCGGCCAGGCCTGTGTCCGGCGTCAGCAGCACCTGCACCGCCTCCGAGAGCAAGAGCGCCTTCTTGAGAAAAACCAGGCCCTGCATGTCGGGCAGCCGCGGGCCCGAGACAATGATCTGCCACTCGATCGGCTCTTCGAGCAGGGCCAGGGCCTCCTCGCCGGTGGCGGCCCGGGTGATCCGCCACTCGTCCAGGATGTCGCCGTTCAGGGCAACGGGCTCGGCCTCGTTCTGAACGAGCAGGATATTGTTTTCCATACGGTTCTCCGCTTGGTTGGCTGGGTTGGCGGGAGATTGTACCATGGCCGCCGGAAAAGGGGAGTGGTAATTCGGTTGCGAGCGACGACCGGCCGCGGTATACAGCCCGCGTACTATTGACAGGAGGTGTTCCATGCAAGACTTCAGCGGCCGCAAGCCCGAAATCAACTATCCCTGCCGCTGGCAGTTTCGTCTCATCGGCGAGGAGCGTACCGCCATGGTCGAGGCCATAGCCACAGTGGCGGGCATTCCGGCAGCCGAGATTACGGAGGCCAACGTCAGTTCCGGAGGCCGTTACCTCAGCCTCAAGATCGAGCTGGTCGTCCACGATGATGATGAGCGCCTGGACCTCTACCGGATGCTGGCCGCGCACCCGGCCATTCGGATGGTGCTGTGAGCAGCGGGGGCGACGACATGGAGCAGATGGGAGACAACCGGGTCACCCCGGTGATGCGGGAGGCGGTGGCCATGGTGCAGATGGTGCTGTTCAAGGTGCTGCGCCAGGATCTGCACGACCGCTACGTGGACCGGACCGAGCCGTTCTTCAGTTACCTGACCGGAGCGGTGCTCAACAATCTCTTTGGCGAGCGGCCGCTGGACCCTGCCGTGGTGCGGTTTGCCGCCGACAACCGGGAACTGGTCGAGCGCGAACTGCGCGAGCTTGCCGATCGCTGCCCTGATCTGCGGCCAATGCTCACCGACGCCCTGCGGATGAAAACCATCTGCGACAACCAGGAGGGTATCCACTCCATCCCCTCCCTGCTCATGGCCAAGGCACTCGGCATCCTCCAGGAGGAACGCGCCCTGCCCATGCCCTCGACCTTCATGCTGCAGGTGCGCACGCTCGCCGCGGCCCACGGCCTCATTGAGCCGATGCAGGCGGACGCGCCCGAAGATCCACCAGCGTAGCGCCCCAGGAACCGCTTGTCTCATCACCCAGCCGGTAGGAGGCCACGCAGTCCAACCGGTCGAGGATGGCGTGCACGGTCCGCCGCAGGCTGCCCGTGCCCTTGCCGTGGACGATACGTACCTGCATGATGCCGCGTGCCTGGCATTCCTCGAGATAGTCCGGAATCAACTGTTTCACCTCGGCCGGCCGGAAGGCATGGAGATCAAGGGCGCCGTCGATGGGGATCTCGACAGGATCCAGATCGTCCGGATTCACGCCTGCTGTTCTCCCAGCATGGCCAGCGCAATCGTTGCCGCCCGTTCCGAGGCGCCGGGTCCGCCCAGCCGCTGCCGCACTTCGGCCAGTCCAGCCAGCACCTCTTGCCTCGCTTCTTGATCATCCAACAGCCGCCGCAACTCCCCTGCGATCCGCTCCGGGGTGATCTCGTCCTGGAGCAGTTCCGGGATAATGGTCCGGCCGCCGATCAGGTTGACCAGGGTGAAGTGAGTGATGTGGCGGATGAGCAACCGCCCGAGTAGGTACGTGTTGCGCGAGGTGCGGTAGGCAGCCACGGTGGGCACATTCAGCAACGCCAGCTCGAGCATGACCGTGCCCGAGGCCGCGACCACGGCGTCGCAGGCAGCCATCATGGAGTAGCGGTCGTCGCTGATGACGCGGACGTCCAGGCGCCCCTGCCACTGGGCAAGCCCGTGCTGGTCGAGCAGGCTGCGGTCAATGGTTGAGGCCAGGGGGATGAGGAAGGTGAGCGGTCGAGTGCTCTCGCGGGCAAGCAGGTGGGCTCCGGCGAGGAAATCGGGCAGCAGGGCGGCAATTTCCTTCCTGCGGCTGCCCGGCAGCAGACCGACCAGGCCATTGTCCGGGGCGATAGCCTGCGCCGCCATGAACTGCTCCCGGTCCATACTGGGGCGGACCGTGTCCACCAGGGGGTGGCCGACGAAATCCACGGCAAGCCCGTGGCGGGTGTAGAACTCCTGCTCAAAGGGGAGGATCACCGCCATCCGGTCGACCAGCCGTCTGATGGTGCGTACCCGGCCGCTGCGCCAGGCCCAGAGCTGGGGGCTGATGTAGTAGAAGATGGGGATGCCGAGCTTTTTTGCTGTTCTGGCCAGCCAGAGGTTGAAATCCGGGTAGTCGATGAGGATCAGCAGGGTAGGGGGGCGCCTGCGCATGCGTTCGATCAGGGTGCGGCGGGCGCGGAGGATGTCGCCCAGGTGACTGAGCACCTCGGTCACCCCGACCACAGCCAGGCCGGCGGCGTCATAGAGGATCTTCACCCCGGCCAGGCGCAGTTCCTGGCCGCCCATGCCGCAGAATCGCAGGTTCGGCGCGAGGCGCTGCATGGCCCGAACCAGGCCTGCGCCGTGGAGGTCGCCCGAGGCCTCCCCGGCCACCAGCATGACTTCGCCGCCAATCATGCGGGCCAGGGCTTCAGGCATGCGGTGTTCGGGCTCAGGCAGCATCGCCCGGCGGTGTTGCCAGCGGATCGCTGCAGCCGCTTGCTGCCAGCACTTGCTCGACCCGCTGCCGGTTCTCGTTGATCTGGCCGACCACCCGCAGGGCCACATCCAGAGCCCTCCGTCCTGCCCTGCCCGAAACTGCGGGCTGGGTGCGATTGCGAACATGGTCGATGAAGTCGCGCAATTCCATCTCCAGCTGGTCCTGGTCGCAGAACCCGGACTTGTTGATTTCCGGCGTGGGCGTGCCGCCCTCGGCGGGTCGGTTCAGGCGGATGGCCATCACCTCCTTCTTGGCGAAATCAACCGACAGGTAGCGACCGGGTTGGAAAATGCGCATCCGCCGCATGTTCTCCATGGACACGCGGCTGACAGTGACATTGGCGGTGCAGCCGTTGGTAAAGATGATGCGGGCGTTGGCAATGTCGGTCAAGGGAGTGATCACCGGCGCACCGGCGGTGAGGATCTGCTCGATCTCGGCGTTGACGATGCTGAGGATGATGTCGATGTCGTGGATCATCAGATCCAGCACCACATCCACGTCCGTGCCCCGGTCCTTGAACACTGCCAGCCGGTGCGCCTCGATGAACAGGGGCTGGGTGAGCAGGGGTTGCATGGCCAGCACCGCCGGGTTGAACCTCTCCAGATGCCCCACCTGCAGGATGCGGCCATTTCGATCGGCCATTTCGATCAGTTCGTCGGCTTCGGCCAGCGTAGTGGTGATCGGTTTTTCCAGCATCACGTCGATTCCCTGCCGCAGGCACTCGCGGGCCACGGCATGGTGATGGATGGTGGGCACGACGATGGAGACTGCGTCCACCAGCGGCAGCAGTCCGCGATACTCGGTGTGCGCTCTGGTGCTGCATTCATTGGCCACTTGCTCCGCCCGTTCTGGATCGGCATCGGCCACGCCAATCAGCTTGACCCCTTCCATGGCCGCGTATTTCTGGGCGTGATACCGGCCGAGATAACCGACCCCGATCACGCCTACCCGTACTTCCTTCTGCATTGTCGTGGGTTTCCTTTTGCCGCGTCGCGGCGTTTTTCTGTGAGGTTGCAGCCCGGCCTCAGATGCCGAGGTAGGCTTTTTGAATTGCCTTGTTGGTGAGCAGTTCCTCGCCCCGGCCATGCATGGTGATGCGGCCGTTTTCAAGCACATAGCCGCGATGGGCAATGCGCAGGGCCAGATTGGCGTTCTGTTCGACCAGGAAAATGGCGGTCTTTTGCTCCTGGTTGATCTGCACGATGATCTCAAACAACTGCTTGACGATGAGCGGGGCCAGCCCCATGGAAGGCTCGTCCAGCAGCAGCATAGTGGGACGGGCCATGAGAGCGCGGGAGATGGCCAGCATCTGCTGTTCGCCGCCGGAGAGGTAGCCGCCCTGCTGGCTGCGACGCTGGTGCAGGATTGGAAAGAGCGAGTAAATATACTCGCGATCCTGCTCGATAGCCTCGGCGTCGTTTCGAAGAAAGGCGCCCATGTCCAGGTTCTCGGCCACGGTCAGCTCGGGAAAGATATGCCGTCCTTCAGGCACCTGGGAGATGCCCAGACGGACGATCCGGTCCGGGGCCAGGGTGTGGATCGGCTCGTTCCGGAACAGGATCTCGCCCCGGCGTGGCGGGGTGATGCCGCTGATCGACATCAGGGTGGTCGATTTACCGGCGCCGTTGGCCCCGATCAGGGTGACGATTTCGCCCGCGTCCACCCGCAGGCTGACCTGATGCAGGGCCTGGATGCTGCCGTAAAAGGTCTCGATGGCGCGCAGTTCAAGCATCGACGGTCTCCTCGCCCAGGTAAGCGTTGATCACCGCCTGGTTGTTGCGCACCTCTGTCGGTGTGCCTTCGGCAATCTTGCGGCCATAATCCATCACAAAAATGAAATCAGAGAGGTTCATGACCAGCTTCATGTCGTGTTCGATCAACAGGATCGACAGGCCGTCGGCGCGGATGGAATGGACCAGTTCGACCAGATCAGCGGTCTCCTGCGGGTTCATACCCGCAGCCGGTTCGTCAAGCAGCAGGAGCATCGGCTCGGTGGCCAGGGCCCGGGCGATTTCCAGCCGCCGCTGGGCGCCGTAGGGCAGGTTCTTGGCGTATTCGTCAGCAAGACCGGCAAGGCCGATCCGTTCCAGGAGGCCGTAGCTCATGTCGACAATGGCCTTCTCCTCGCGGCGGGTGGCCGGATTGAGAAAGACCGCGCCCAGGATCTTGGCCCGGGTGCGGCAGTGGCGGCCGATCATCACGTTCTCGAGCACGGTCATGTTGGGGAACAGGCGAATATTCTGAAAGGTGCGGGCCAGACCCTGTTCGGTGACCTTGTTGGGCTTGAGTCCGTTAAGCCTTCGGGTCGGCTGTCCCGGCGGGGTCAGCAGCAGTTCGCCGGCCGTGGGCGTGTAGATGCCGGTCAGGCAGTTGAAGAAGGTGGTCTTGCCGGCGCCGTTGGGACCAATCAGGGCCACAATCTCGCCTTGGCGGATGCGCAGATCCATGTGATCGAGCGCGCGGATGCCGCCGAAATCCATGGTCAGGCCGGTGACGGCGAGGATGGGGTCCATCGCTGGGGTGGAAGCGGTCATGGCTTGCTCTTGGTGGTGGTGTAGGAGCGGCGGAGATCGGCCATGATGCCCTGGGGCCGGAAG
>CAZFPV010000038.1:0-11305 GCA_964521155.1 uncultured Desulfobulbus sp.
ATGTCGTCCCGCGCTGCTGCTGTTGTGTGTTGTGATCCTTGGCCTGCTGTCGCGGGGCGACGTTTTTGCCGCCGACGGCGGTCAACGCGCCCCCCTGCGGGTGGTCATGGATAACACCTATCCGCCCTACATCTTTCACGACAGCACGGGCCAAATTCAAGGCATCCTCGCAGACCAGTGGCGGCTGTGGCAGGAGAAGACCGGCATCCCGGTCGAGATCGTGGCCATGGATTGGAAGGACGCCCTGGCCGGGATGAAGGCGGGCCGGTTCGATGTCATCGACACCGCATTCTACACTGAAGAGCGGGCCGGCTGGCTCGAGTACGGCAAGGCCTATGCCCGCATTGAGGTGGCCGCGTTTTTCAACAATGAAATCAGTGGCATCGTCGATGTGGACTCGCTCAAGGGCTTTGCCGTGGCCGTCAAGGAGGGCGACGCCGCCATCGAGCTGCTTCGCGGCCACGGGGTCAATAACCTTCTCCTGTACAAGGGATACGAGGAGATGATCCAGGCCGCCAAGGACCGCAAGGTCAACGTCTTTGTCATCGACAAGCCGCCGGCGCTGTATTTTCTCCACAAATACGGTCTGCAGCAGCAGTACCACGTCAGTCGCCCCTTCCATTCCGGTGAGTTCCACCGCGCGGTGGCCAAGGGCAACACGCCGTTATTGCGGGAACTGGAAGCAGGCTTTGCCCGGATCTCACCGCGGGAACTGGAGGAGATTGAGCGCAAATGGTACGGCGCGCCCCTGCTTAATCTGTTTTCGGCCCGGGAGGTGCTGCTCGGCGCCGCGATTCTGCTCGGGCTGATCGTCGGCTTGTTTTACTGGAACCGGACTCTGCGGCGGGCGGTGCACAAACGCACCGTGGAGTTGGAGAACAGCCAGGAGGAACTGCAGCAGAGTGAAGCTCGCTATCGCGGTCTGGTGGAAAACGCCAACAGCATCATCCTGCGCATGGACAGCATGGGGCGGATTGCCTTCCTGAACGAATTTGCCCAGGAGTTCTTCGGCTACCGGCTGGAAGAGGTGATCGGCGAGAGCGTGATCGGCACAATCGTTCCGGAAACGGACTCGGCCGGCAGGAACCTGCGGGACATGATCGCCGATATCGGCCAACGTCCAGAACTCTACATGACCAATGAAAACGAGAACATGCGGTGGGACGGCAGCCGCGTCTGGCTTTCCTGGACCAACCGGCCGCTGTACAACCCCGAGGGTGAGGTTCGGGAAATCCTCTGCGTCGGCAACGACATCTCCGACCTCAAACGAACACAGGAGGCGCTGCGGCGGGAGCGCGAGCGGCTGGAGTCGGTTATCGAGGGATCGCAACTCGGCGCCTGGGAATGGAACATCCAGAGCAACGAGACCGTGTTCAACCCGGTCTGGGCAAGCATGCTCGGCTACACCATCGAGGAACTTACGCCCTATGATTACGACACCTGGGTGCGCCTGGTCCATCCTGAGGATCTTCCCCGCGCGGTGGAAGCGCTGACCCGTTGCGTCGATGGCCATAGTGCTGAGTACGACTGCGAATTGCGCATGCAGCACAAGGACGGCCACTGGGTCTGGGTCCTGGACCGCGGCCGGATCCTGACCCGCGACGCCGGAGGGCGGCCGCTGTTGATGTTCGGCACCCACACCGACATCACCGACATGAAGCGGGCCGAGGAAGAACTGCGCGCCACCAGCCAGCTGCTGACCCTTTTTATCAAGCATTCGCCCATCTACGCCTACATCAAGGAGGTGCGGCCCACCGAAAGCCGGACCCTGTTTGCCAGCGACAACTTCCAGGAGATGCTCGGCGTCTCCGCGGCCGAGATGATCGGCAAACCCATGCGCGAACTGTTCCCTCCCGAATTTGCCGACAAGATCACCGCCGACGACTGGCTGGTGGTCTCCCAGGGCATGATCGTCCATCTGGACGAGGAACTTGGCGGTCGCCACTACACCACCATCAAATTCCCGATCCGGCTCGAGGAACGGCATCTGCTCGCCGGCTACACCATCGACATCACCGAGCGCAAGCGGGCAGAGGAAGAACTGCGCCGGCGGGAAAACCAGTTGCAGAAGATCCTGGAAATCCTGCCCATTGGCCTGTGGTTCGCCGACCGGGAAGGAAATCTGCTGCGGGGCAATCCCATGGGCATCACCATCTGGGGTGCGGACCCGCGGGCCTCGATTGCCGACTACGGCATCTTCAAGGCCTGGCGGCTGCCGTCGCGCACGCCGGTTACGGCCGATGACTGGGCCCTGGCGCGAACGATCCGCGAGGGCGTCACCATTGTCGATGAACTGCTGGAGATCGAGACCTTCGATGGCCGGCGCAAGACCATCCTCAACTATTCCACCCCGGTATTCGACGATGCCGGCAACCTGGACGGCGCCATCGTGGTCAACCTGGATGTCAGCGAGCGCCAAGCGCTGGAGCACCAGCTCATCCAGGCGCAGAAGATGGATTCCATCGGCCGCCTGGCCGGCGGCGTGGCGCACGATTTCAATAACATGCTCAGCGTCATCCTCGGGCACGCGGAACTGGCCATGCAGATGCTCGACCAGGACCATCCGCTGCATGGCCGGCTGCATAGCATTCACGAGGCGGCCAGTCGCTCGGCCGCCCTCACCCAGCAGCTGCTGGCCTTTGCCCGCAAGCAGACCGTGGCCCCGCGGGTGCTGGACCTCAACGAGACCGTGGCCGGAATGCTGAATATGCTCAAACGGCTTATCGGCGAGAACATCGACCTGGTCTGGCAACCGTTCGCCGATGCCGGCTCGGTTCGGATCGACCCAACCCAGGTGGACCAGATCCTGGTCAATCTGTTCGTTAACGCCCGCGACGCCATTGGCGACACCGGCAAGGTCACTATCGAAACCGGCGCGGTCGCCTTTGACGAGGCCTACTGCATCCGGCACGCGGGATACCTCCCCGGCGAGTATGTCCTTCTGGCGGTAAGCGACAACGGCTGCGGCATGGACGCCGAGACTCTGGCCTGCCTGTTCGAGCCCTTCTTCACCACCAAGCAGATGGGGCAGGGGACCGGCCTGGGGCTGGCCACGGTGTATGGCATCGTCCGGCAGAACGAGGGATTCGTCAATGTCTACAGCGAGCCGGGCCAGGGGACGACCTTCCGCATCTACCTGCCCCGATACGGCACGGTCGGCGAACGGGTGGCGAGCAGCCAGGCTCCATCGCCAGCGCGGGGAGGGCAGGAGACCATCCTTCTGGTTGAGGACGAACCCATGATCCTGGAGCTGACCGTGGCCATGCTGGAGCCGCTGGGCTACACGGTGCTGCCGGCGGGAACCCCGGGACACGCCATCCGGCTGGCGCAGGAACACAGCGGCCCAATCCACCTGCTGGTGACCGACGTGGTCATGCCGGAGATGAATGGCCGCGACCTGGCCCGTAACCTGACGCTCCTTTATCCCGACATCCGGCGACTGTTCATGTCCGGATACACAGCCAACGTCATCGCCCACCACGGCGTCCTTGACGAGGACGTGCATTTCATCCAGAAGCCGTTCACCCTCCAGGCTCTGGCAGCCATGGTGCGGCAGGCGCTGGATGATCAGCGTTCCTGAGCAGCACCTGCATATCGGGGCAATGGATTCGGGAAAAATAGCAGAGGCTCCCAATCTCATAAATTGTTTGATTTCTAACAAGAAAATGGCAATATAGAGGCAATCGAGAGCTTCCGACGCCAGGTATCCATCCAGGTCGCCTGAACCTCTGCTCGCGTCCCATGTTTCAGATGCACAGGAAAAACCGCCATGCTTGATACCGATCGTCCCAGCCTGAACCCGGGGTTTACCGCGGAGCGGTTCGATGAAGAAATGCTGCTTTACTCTCTGGCCGAAAATCGGGCCGTGTACCTGAACGGTTCCGCCTTCCTGGTCTGGCAACTCTGCGGCGAGGGTATGCCCATCGGCGAGATGGTCACCATGCTCGAGCAGACCTACCCGGAACGGCGCGACACGATTCGCGAGGATGTCCTTGCCGCCCTGGAAACCCTGCGTCAAAACGGACTGCTGACCCTTGTCGCACAATAGCGGAGGCGTTTTCACGGCTGACCTGGACGGTCAGCGGGTTGAGATCGGCTACAACGGTGCACTTGCCGGGGAGATCGTTCATTTTCTCCTTGCCGATGTGGAGGCCGCAGCCGATGGCCTGCCCGCGCTCATCCGCTACGACGTTGTCGCCGCTGGCCCTCTGCCCATGCTTAGCCTTTGGGACGGGGAAAAGCGGCTCTATTTTGGTCAGTCCGCACGGCAACTGTCCTCTCTGCTCATGAACGAGGTGGTACACCGGTTCATCATCGGAAACCGACGCAGCCTGGCTCTTCATGCCGGGGCCGTACATGGCACAGGATACGGCCTGGTACTGCCCGGACGCAGCGGTTCGGGCAAAAGCAGTCTCACCGCCTGGCTCCTTGGCCAGGGCTGCTCCTACCTCACCGATGAGCTGGTCTTGCTGGACGGGGACGACAGTATCCTGGGTTTCCCGCGGCCGCTCGCCTTCAAGCAAGAGCAGCATATATCCTGGCTTGACCGGTACGGTGAAGCCAGGGAAATCCTGCGTGACGAGGCGGGGATCATGGCGCCGCATCGGCTGTTCAATCCCGCGTACCGGTTGGCGCGACCGCCCCTGACCTACCTCATCTATCCCCTGTTTCAGACGGGAGCCAGGCCCCGGCTGAAGCCGCTTACCCCCGCCCAAAGCATGGTGCACCTGCTGCCCATGCTGCTCAACGGTGATAACTTCGAACATAAGGGAATAGCCAGGCTGTCCATGCTCGTGCGCCGCTGTGCCTCGTTTCGACTTGAATTCGGCTCCTTCGACGGCCTGGACGTCCTGCTGGCGGCACATCTGCCGGACCTGGCCGATCACCCGGTTCATTGATGCAACCGTGCACAGTCCTCGGTCTCTGCGCCCGGCCGACTGGTCACGAGGAACAGTATGACCTGCTGCGAAAGGCCTGCGCGCGTATCGACGATTGGCAGGCATTGCTCGTCCGTGCGGACCAGGAGGGCATGACGCCGCTTCTGGCCCTGCATCTCGAAGCCGCCGATGTTGCCGTGCAGGCCGGGATGCGCCGCAGTCTGCGGTTGCTGCTCCGCCGGCATGAACAGTATGCAGCGCTTCTAACCGAAACCCTGGCCCGGGTTTTGACGCTGCTCCACGGGGATGGACTTTTCCCGCTCCTACTCAAGGGCGCGGCCCTACGACACACGCTCTATGCCGATCCCGCGTTGCGGCCGATGCGCGATATCGACCTGCTGCTCGATCGCGACGAGGTGGACCGGGCCCAGTCGCTCCTGCGAGAATCTGGGTTTGTCCAGTCCACCGCACCGATCCCCACCAATCATTTCCACCTGCCGGCCCTGATGCTCCGGGAGGGTGAATACACCCTCTGTGTTGAGCTGCACCGGGGACTCTATCCCAACTGCCCGCCCTGGTACGAGCCGGTCGACGTCGTCAAACTGCGGCAGAGGGGCAGGAGCTGCGCTGTCGCCGAAGTGCGCGGGCGCTGCCTGGGCGATGAAGACATGCTCCTGCACCTGTACCTGCACGGCATTCGGGCGCCCCTGACCTATGAACCGTCAAGGCTGATCAGCCTGGCGGACATCGTCGGCCTGGTGGAAGCCCGTGCCGCCAGCTTGGACTGGGCACAGCTCGAGCATCGTTGTCCCCAGCTGGTGCGCGCCCTGCCGCTGCTGCAGCATGTGACCCCCTGGCGGCCGGGGGTGGTCTCGGCCGAAATGGATGTTGAGCGGGAGCGGGGCCGCCGGCGGACCGTGGCCCTGTTCACCGGGTGGCCGCATTGGAAGATGCGGCTCCAGCGACTGGAGGGCCGCAGCCTGTCGGCTGTCCTGTCGGCCACCTTTGTCCCGCCGGCGTGGTGGCTTGGAGTCTATTATGGGGCCGATTCGCCGTGGCGTTGGTTCAGATGCCTGCTTTGGGAGCATCCTCGACAGGTGTGGTGGTGGATCAGGCTGTACGCCGTCTTCCTTGATCAGGAAGGGAACGGACGGGCGCTGGCCGCGGCGGAAAGCGGCGGTTTGGGAAGATTGGCCTGGTGCCGGGCCCTATGGCGGAAAATGATCCGGTAGATGGTCACCGGTCGCCCCGGTTCGTCTTTGCAGTTTGCTCCCGTGGTCACCCTTCGCCCAAGGTGAAGCTGCCCCGGTGCTCGGGAGCCTCACAAGGCAACAGTTCGATCTGGGTGGCGACCGCCGGTTCGGCGAGGTACATCCCGCAGAGCGGCTGAAGCTCCTGATTGTCCCCCTTGTATCGTTCGAGCCAGGCAGTCATGCCTTCGACCGTGTCCGGCAGTTCGGCCAAGAGTTGCAGGTAGCTGGAAGCGTGATAGGCCAGGGCATGGGGGCAGGCAGATCCCGGGATGGTTGCCTGACGCAGGGCCCGGCAACCATCGGCCAGCGGATACGCGATGTTCCACTTCTGAGCCCCAAGATAAAAGAAGCGCCAGTCCTGCCGCTGGAGTTCGGTGACGCTGTCCGCAAGCAGGGACAAGGTCTCCTTGTGGAAGAGGACGTCATCCTCAAACACCAGCACGTTGTGGAGCTGCAAGCTGCTCGCCTGGGCAATCACCGCCCGATGGGAGAGGGCGAGCCCTATGCGATGGTTGGCAGGAGTTGCTATGGCGCGGAAGACCCGCACGCGCTCCTCGATGCCGAGTGCCCGGAAAAGCCGGCGCATTCTTTCATGCCGTTCCCCGTCCGGATCAAGCGTGATGCAGTAGATGGCGTCAAAGTAAAAGAATGGAGATCGCATTTCTTCCTCGACCTCGCGACAGATCTTGCTGCCGGTCTCTTGCCCGAGACATTCAATGAAATGTTCCCGAACGGGATCCGTATCGAGCCCGAGTTCGTCAAATCCTACCAGGTAATTGAAAATACGATCTTTCCAGTTGTTGGGGTAGGGGATGCCCATGGGCCTGAAAAAACGGTGCCGCCAGCGTAAAAATGGCAGGCAGAGCGTCCTGCCGCCCCGCTGCCTGATTTTTTCGTGGATATAGCCCTCTTCGCCGCCAAAACCTCGAAATCGTGGGTTGAATCCCGGCCAGGCAGCCTTGCGGCAGCAGAAAAGCCCCAGTCCCTGCATGGGGATGTCGAAGGGAGCTCCGGCTTCGTCCTGGCCTCGCTCGTCCTGGCCCCAGATGCCGTACATCCCCTTGCGCCAGACAGGGTCGAAGTGGGTGTTGAGTTTTGCTCCGTGCGTGCCGAGCATGGGGCCCTGGAGCAGATCGGGGCAGTCCGGGTGGGATTCGAGATAGGCAAGCAGCCGGGCCAGAGCCTTCGGTTCGAGCAGGACATGGCAATCCAGCACCAGGACAAACTCGCCGACCGCATGGCGGAACAGGTAGTCCCGCACGGCAGTACCGTGATGTTCGGTCAGCGGCAGGTATCGATACCCTTCAATCTCGTTTTCGAGATCTTTCAAGTTTTTCCCGCACCGTCCGCGGGGGTTGTTGTCGATCACCAGGATCTCAGTGTCGGCCGTAACCTCTGGGTGGTACAGGCGAATGGCATGGGCGGTGAAATAGACCCCGTCAAAGTCATCGAAGGTGGCCATGCCGATGGTCAGTCGCTTCCTTGGTCCGGGCGGCTTTGCTTCTGGAACGGGAAATGCATTGGCGCAGGAGACGGTCGTATCCGGCGGCGCTGGCGTATGCATCGGCAGCTTCGCCGATGGCGTCTGGAAGGGGGCGAACAGGGCTTGCAGTTCTCCGGGGGAGTGGCCGCCACTGGAAAGAAATGACAAGAGATGCCGGGACAGGCCGGCCAATTGCGATGTTGCGCCGTAGGAGAGGCGCAGGGCGGGGATTGATCGCGCCAGCGCGGCGATATCGCGAAAACCGCCGCCGGGAAGATGGCGGCCGTTGACCAGGCAGTGCATCAGCCGCATCGCCGCCCTGGCCGGCGGAATCACTTCCAGCGAAAGTCGTGTTGCCGACCTTTGAAATTCGGGCAGGAGCATGACGGTCGGGAGAATGGGTGTGCGGGTCGGGCCTGGGGGCGGGGCTGCCAGCACAAGGTCGCGACCGGGCAGGATGATGGCCCCGATCTTGTCCAGCATCCCGGCCATACGAGGATAATCCGCGGCACGGATGTTTAGCGGTCCACGGAAACAGTCCATCTTCCCGTTGGATGCTTCGATGCAGACCAGTTCATCGGTGAGGTATTCGCATCCCTGGGTGGTCAGCCAGGCGGTGAGCGAGGTTTTTCCTGTCCCTCTGATCCCGGGCAGGAGAATTCCCCGGCCCTCGAAAGCAACGGCCGCTGCGTGAAGAGCCAGGCGGTCATGGAGGTGGTAAGTCAGTTCGCCGGTCAGCATGACCCACAGGCAACCGGCCAGTTCGTCAGCTTCGACCACCACTGCGTGAGATCTCGCCTTGGAGCGGATGCTGAAACGTCCTTCCGTTGGCATATCGATATCGAGCCGCCCGACCGGAGGGGCGCCGGGAGCGCCCGCAGGCAGGCAATCAAACAATGGAGCCAGATACTGCTCCGCCTGTTTGGTGGCGTGGATCAGAATGCATATCCCCGCGTGGCAAATGGTGTGATGAACCATGATGGGCAGTGGTTGAGATGAGGGGAAGATGCGGAGCGCCCCGAAGACGGTTCCTCAGGTCATCCCTAAGCCCGTGGACCGTGAGGTGAAGATCGCCACAGTGATTGCCGCGACCATCAGGGGCCGCATCGCTGGAGGATGCGTGTCTCTATCACGTCAACAGGGATGTTCCGGTGTTACCCCGGGTCAGTTCGCCTGCCCCAGAGTCGTGGTGATTATCACCGTAGTTGTCGTTACTGCCGCCAGCACACGCATTGCATATGCTGACGTACCGGAAATTCCGGTCACCGTGGTTTGTGCCGACATCTGGTCATACCGGGACCACCATTGATCGTCAACCGCAGTGTCACGCCATTGCGGGTGGCAACGCGTCCTTTACCCTCTCCTGACTTGAATACAACCAGTGGCGGCAAGCTGCCGAAGTCCGGCCATGATGTCGGCTTCCAGTTTGGCTCCATGACCGTACAACTCTGAGACTGCCGCCTTGATGTCCCCGATGGAGCCTTCTTCACCGCAGAGTCGCAGCAGCAGGGCTGTGGATGCATTGGCTGCGACAACCGTGTCAGTCTGCAGATTGCGTATGTACAAGGGGCCAGCGCCATGTTGGTCCAGGCGGATGCCATCGACTTGGGAGGTAAGAAAATTGTCCCATGCGGTCAGGCTGCGGTCGCGCTCGAAACGATAGTCGGTCATCCCCCACCAGCCGTGATCGAGCCGGTCCACCAGTTGGCCGTCCTGGTAGATCATTTCAAACCGGCGATCGGCCTCCTCGATGATTGCAGGCCGCCTTGGCGTACCGGTGTATCTCTGGATGTGATGCTCGCGGTCGTTGAGCAGGCGGCGGATCGCCTGCTCATGGATCTGCTCCTGAGTCAGGTCGTCGAGAAAACCATACGGGGTACCGGTACGCGAACGCGCATGCCAGTGATTGAATTGCGGTCGCTCCAGGATGCGCCAATCAGGTTTGACGCCGCGCGCATGCCAAAACAGGATGTCCGGCGCGGATAGGCGGTCACTGGTGTTGAGCACAGGGGATGACGCGAAATATTTGTCGAGGATGACCCAGTCAAAGCCGGAGACCTTCTCCCGGTTGACATACACATGGCAAGCGTCCCTGTGCATCAGGCGCTGGGTGGTGTGGTCGAAATCACCCCAGCCGTCGGCGAAACTCCAGTAGACAACAGCGCCCATCTCTGGAAATTGCTGCAGCCAGTGGGCGTTGTACTCCAGCAGCACCGCGTCGGCATCGATGAAAAACAGGTGTTGTCCCCGGGCAAGCCTGATCAGCTCTTTTCTGGCTTCCGCCCAACCCAGCGGTACGCCGTGGTGTTCATGGTACTGGATATGAGAATACTCTTTGCGGACCAGATCGACCGTTTCGCGGGAGTTGTCGAAGCTGCCGTCGTTGAATACGATGATTTCAGCGAAATGGGGTGCAATACTGCGCAGACAGAACCAGAGTAGATAATCGTCATTGTGAACAGGGATCAGGGCTGTCAGTTGGTATGACATCGTCTGGTGAAGATGATTTCATCTGAGAACAGAATGATGCCCTGGCAGTCGAGTCGTGAACCGTCTGCCTCCATGTCGCCACCGCGGTCCAGGTTCCTGAGGCCAGAAACGCCCGATTCCGCGGTGGTCGTCCGATTTCTTGGATATGGGGGGCTGCGTGACGGGGTAATGACCGCACAGGGCAACGGCCGAGGGAGCACCAATCGTTATGTGGAGAGAGGTCGGCTCCTCTTAATACGGGTCCACCACGACATTATCACACAGGCGGTGTTGTTGGCGGTTCCGTAGGCGGTGCGGTAGGCGGTGCCGTCGACGTGGTGGTGGTTGTCGAGGTGCTGGTCGTTGTCGAGGTGGTGGTTGACGTCGAAGTGCTGGTTGAGGTCGGCGTGCTGGTTGTCGCGGGTGTCCCCTCCTCGGGTATGCTTACCGCACATGCGGACACGCCGCTGGCGCCAGTCACCGTGGTTTGCACCGATACTGCGGTAATGCCGGGACCGCCGCTGACCGTCATCTGCAGACTGAAGGCGCCGGTGGAAGAGGTGGTGGCCGAACCGCTCGCCGACGCGCCCGCGCCGGACGGGGTGGCGACAACCAGCACCGCCAAACCGTTGACTGGTGGGGTCACATACCCCTCGACACGGATGACGACGGCACTGCTGGCTGTGGTCCCCTGATCCAGGGAGACCATGCAGGGGTCGTTGAGGGTCACACCGCTGGTGGCGGCGTGGGCGGGAAGAAAGACCTGTTCGATCAGCGGCCGCTCCCAGCTGTCGGGCAGGACATGGTAGGCTGCCAGCGCGACGCCTCCGCCGACCATGGTCTTGATGGTTTTTCTTCGCTGCGGACTTTCCAGGGAATGCTTGGATTCCTGTTCGGTTTTGGCGTCCTGGGGCGGGGACGGGCACTCTGTTTTGCGCATTGACTGTTTCTCCTTTGCTGGCCTTGCCTGGTCATGGCAGGTAGAAGGTTGAGCGTCGAAGTTCCGCTCGACATCGGTCATCGGCTGTATGATGGCGGCGCCTTCAAGATCTGCCGCGTCAGGCTTTGAGCTGTTCCAGAAACGCTTGAGTAGGGGAAGTCAGCGAATTTCAGTGAGTTTTTTCGTTTAATGATGAGTTATTCCTTTTAGGTAGTATTAGTATTTTCGTCTTGTATCATGTTCTCGGTTTAATCGCAAGCCTTCTGGAAGATCGATATGATCC
>CAZFPV010000039.1:0-11207 GCA_964521155.1 uncultured Desulfobulbus sp.
GTTTGGCCAGAGCCGCCAGGGCAAGGACAGCAAAACCCAGTTCCTCTATTTCGGACCCCAGAGGGAATACCCGTTCACCGAATTCTGGAGCGGTTGGAAATTCGGCTACAGCCTGTGGAAGGAGCAGGGCGACTGGCTGAACATCGGCTACAACGAACTGGGCAGCGACAGCGCCCGCTACGATGTCCCCCTGGCCATGCAGCTGGCCATGCTCCGCTGCCACTGAACGGCGGCGTCAACCACAGGATTGGGGCGGCATGAAGGGTTCCCTGCGATTCAGGGCGGACGGCAGCTTCACCATCGTCCAGTTCACCGACCTCCACTTTGAAAACGGAGGCGAGGAAGACCACTACACCGCGACCCTGATGGCCCAGGTGCTGGAGGCGGAGAGGCCCGACCTGGTCATCCTCACCGGCGACGTCCTCGGCGGACAGGGGGCGGCCGATCCCCCGACCGCCTGGCACATGGCCGCCGCGCCCATGGTGGCTCGCGGCCTGCCTTGGTGCGCGGTCTTCGGCAATCACGACGACGAGTGCGGCGCCACCCGGGCCGAACTGCTGGCCATACAGCAACAGATTCCCGGCTGCCTCACTCGGCCAGGGCCAGCCGGGGTTTCCGGCCTGGGCAACTTCTGCCTGCGGGTGCGGGCACGGAGCGGCCAGGCAACCGCCGCCGTGCTCTGCTGCCTCGACACCAACACCTATGCCGAAACCCCCATCGGCGGGCACGGCTGGGTACGGGAGGATCAGGTGCGCTGGTTCAGCCGCACCATGCGGGCCCTGACCGCCGCGCCCGCCACCGCAACAACCCCGGTGCTGGTCTTCCTCCACATTCCCCTGCCCGAATTCGTCGAGGTCTGGAGCACCGGGCTCTGCCTGGGCGAGAAGCACGAGGCTGTCTGTTGCCCCAACATCAACACCGGCCTGTTCGCGGCCATGCACCTTGCCGGTAATGTCCGCGGCGTCTTTGCCGGCCACGACCACGTCAACGACTACGAGGGGTTGCTGTACGGCGTTCGCCTCTGCTACGGTCGGGCCACCGGCTACAACACCTACGGCAGGGACGACTTCAAGCGGGGCGCCCGCGTCATCCGCCTGCACGAGACAGAGTCCGATTTTACCAGCTGGCTCCGCCTCGACGACGGCAGCCGGATCGACCGGCCTTTCCCTTATCCCTCCTGACCGGCTATTCGCCGGACAATCCCCGCTCAGCCCCGCAGTGCGTCCGACTGGGCCTCGACCAGACGGGCGAAGAGGCCGTCGCCCCTGGCCAGGGCCTCATAGGTTCCGCGCTCGACAATGCGGCCCTGCTGGAAGACCAGGATCAGATCGGCGTTGCGGATGGTCGCCAGCCGGTGGGCGATGATCAGGGTGGTGCGGCCGCGCATCAGGTTTTGGAAAGCCTTCTGCACCTTGGCCTCGGTGGCCGAATCCAAGGCGCTGGTGGCCTCGTCGAGGATGAGGATAGGCGGGTTTTTCAGAAGGACGCGGGCAATCGCCAGCCGCTGCCGTTCGCCGCCGCTGAGGTTGGAGCCGCGCTCGCCGATCAGGGTCTGGTAGCCGCGCGGCTGCCGCTGGATGAAGTCGTGGGCCTGGGCCTGCCGGGCCGCCTCGATCATTTCCTCGTCGGTGGCTTCCGGCCGACCCACCTTGAGGTTCTCCTCGATGGTGCGGAAGAACAGCAGACTCTCCTGGAAGACCACGCCGATGTTGGCCCGCAGGCTGTCGAGCGTCACCCGGCGGACATCGACCCCATCCACCAGCACCTGCCCCTCCTGGGGATCGTACTGCCGCAGCAGCAGCCCCATCACCGTGCTCTTGCCGGCCCCGGTTTCGCCGACTAGGGCCACGGTCTGCCCCTGCTCAACGGTGAAGTCGATGCCATCCACCGCCTTGCGCCCCGATTCATAGGAAAAAACGATGTTCTTGAACTCCACCCGGCCGTGCACCCGGTCGAGCGGGCGCGCCCCGGGCAGATCCTGGACCATGGAGCGGGTGTCGAGCACGTCGAAGAACATGGCCAGCGAGGGCGCCTGCATGAACAGGCTGTTGGTGAACCCCACCACCTGGCCAAGCCGGCCGATGAGGTGGGTGGCAAAGCCCATGAAGGTGACAATGGAGCCGACGCTGGCCTCGCCCTTGATGTTGAGCCAGGCCCCCAGGGCAAAGATGGAGATGATGGTCAGGGTCGAGGCCGCGCCGCTGAGCACGCTCACCGCGGCCCACCAGTTGAGCACCGGAAACTGCGCTGTGAGCACCTGGTCGATCACCCGGCGTAACTGCTTCAGCTCGGCGGTCTGGCGGACAAAACTCTGCACCAGGAGCACGTTGCCGATGGCGTCGCCGGCCTGCTCAGCCAGCTTGGTGTGCTGCGACTGCACCTCGTCCTGGGCGTGGTGGGTTCGGTGGGTGACAAAGGCGGTGGCCGCCGTGGACACGGCGGTGAGAATGATGAGCACCAGGGCCAGTTTCCAGTTGAGGAACAGGGTCAGGGGCAGGAGGACCAGCAGGGCGACGAAGGTGGACAGGTGGCTGCGGAACATCGACAGCCAGAGGTTGAACAGCTGGTCGCCGCCCGAGAGCATGATGCTGAGCAGCCGGCCCGAGTGCGCCCCGTGGTGATAGGCCAGGTGCAGCCGCAGGACATGGGCAAAGTACTGGGCCATCACCTCCAGGCGCAGCTTGTGGGCCAGCCGGTCGGCATGGAGGGAAACCAGGGCGCCGAGCGCGATCCCGCCCACCCCGACCAGCAGCCAGATGCCGAAGATGCGGATGCCGTCGTGCAGGGTGGCTTCGGCGCCGCGGGTGGAGGCCTGGGTGAGCAGGTCGATGGTGCGGCCAAAGAGGATCGGCTCGACGAACGGCACCGCCGCCAGGGCCAGGTTTGCCAGGGTCAGGGTGATGGCCATTCCCTGAACAGGCTTGAGCAGCAACAGAACCCGGCGATAGACCTGTAGGGCTTTTAGATTGATCATGCCTGCCTCCTGTCAGTGAAGATGCCCGCCGGCGTGCCCATGCCAGCGGGCGCGCGGAGGGCCGAACAGGCCGGCGGGCTATGCGGATCGCGGCTTAGGAATCCTTGTCCTGGCGCTGGGCGTTGTCGTAGAGGGCGACGAAGTTGATCGGTTCCATCAGAAACGGCATGAACCCGCCATCCACGGCCATCTGGCAGACGATCTGGCGGGTGAAGGGGAAGAGCATCAGGGGGCAGTCCACGGCCAGCACCCGGTCGTGGTGCTCCTGGGGGATGTTCTTCATCAGGAATACGGCTGCATGCTCGATCTCGATGATGAACATCACGGAGTCGTCGTTGTTCTTGTCCAGCACCTTGGCGGTAATGGCAATGGAGACCTCGCTGTGGTCGTCGTCGATCTTGGCGTTCTTCAGCTGCAGATTGAAATCCACCTTGGGCTCCTGGTTGCGCACCAGGAAGACCTTGGGCGCATTGGGGCTCTCAAAGGAGAAGTCCTTGATGTACATCTTCTGCATGCGGAAAATCGGGATCTCCTGGTTGGCGGTCTGGTCGGTCATGGGGTGTCCTATGGTTGTCATTGGGTGAACGGCCTCGGGGAAAAACCGCCGTGGGCCGGGTATCGATGCGGCCGCACCATACCAGGGAACTGCCTGAAAGCCTATCAAATTGTCGGTCAGTCCTCGGCCAGGAACTGCTTGAGGAACATGCCGGTGTAGGAACCGGGATGGCGGGCGATCTCCTCGGGCGTGCCGGCGGCAATCACCCGGCCGCCGCCGCTGCCGCCCTCCGGACCGATATCGATGACGTAGTCCGCGGTCTTGATCACATCGAGGTTGTGCTCGATCACCACCACTGTGTTGCCGGCGTCGACCAGCCGCCCGAGCACCCGCAGCAGGTGCTGGATGTCGGCCGGGTGCAGGCCGGTTGTCGGCTCGTCGAGGATGTAGAGCGTCTTGCCGGTGGAACGGCGGCTCAACTCCTTGGCCAGCTTGACCCGCTGGGCCTCGCCGCCGGACAGGGTCACCGAGCTCTGGCCGAGGGTGAGATAGCCAAGGCCGACGTCGGCGATGGTCTGCAGCCGGTGCCGGATCGGGGGCACATTCTCGAAGAAGGCCAGCGACTCCTCCACCGTCATCGCCAGGATTTCGGCAATGTTTTTGCTCTTGTAGCGGATATCCAACGTCTCCTCGTTGTAGCGCTTGCCGCGACAGCGCTCGCAGGTGACGTAGATGTCGGGGAGGAAGTGCATGGCGATGCGGATGAGGCCGTCGCCCTCGCAGGTCTCGCAGCGGCCGCCTTTGATGTTGAAGCTGAAGCGGCCCGGCTGGTAGCCGCGCGCCCTCGATTCGGGCAGGCGGGACAGCAGCTCGCGGATGGGCGTCATCACCCCGGTGTAGGTGGCCGGATTGGAGCGGGGTGTGCGGCCGATGGGACTCTGATCGATGTCGATTACCTTGTCCAGGTTGTCCATCCCGGCGAGCAGCGGCCGGCCCTTGGTGTAGCCCCGCTTGTCGGTGAAATAGCGCTGGGCCTCGGCGAACAGGGTCTCGATGACCAGCGAGCTCTTGCCCGAGCCGGAGACGCCGGTGACGCAGGTCATTACCCCCAGGGGAAAGCGGACGGAAAGATCCTGCAGGTTGTTGACCGTCGCCCCGCGTACCTCCAGGCCATGGGCCGGGCCGGTGCGGATGGGGCGGCGGGATGGCGGCACTTCGATCCGTAGGCGGCCGGAAAGGTAGCCGCCGGTCAGGGAGGCTTCGCAGTCGAGCAGGCCTGGCACCGGGCCGGAGTAGAGGATTTCGCCGCCGTGGACGCCCGCGCCCGGACCGATGTCGAGCACATGATCGGCGTTGGCGATGGTGTCGGCGTCGTGCTCGACCACTATCACGGTGTTGCCGAGGTCGCGCAGGTTGACGAGCGTCTTGATCAGCTTGTTGTTGTCTCGCTGGTGCAGGCCGATGCTCGGCTCGTCGAGGATGTAGAGTACCCCGGCCAGGCCCGAACCGATCTGCGAGGCCAGACGGATGCGCTGGGCCTCGCCGCCGGAAAGGGTGCCTGCCTTGCGGTCGAGCGACAGGTAGCCAAGCCCCACGCCCTGGAGGAAAAAGAGCCGCTCGCGGATCTCCTTCAGGATCGGACGGGCGATGATGCCCTGGCGCTCGTCGAACTGAAGCTGGTCGAGCTCGACGAGCAGTTGCTCGATGGCCATGCGGGTGATGTCGGTGATCGACCAGGGACCCACCCGCACCGCCAAAGCCTCGGGCTTGAGCCGCGCACCTTGGCAGGCCGGGCAGTGCTGCTCGTTCATGAAGCCCTCGATCTCCTCGCGCAGCCGGGCCGAGGTGGTCTCGCGGAACAAGCGGTTGAGGCGGGGGACGATGCCTTCGAAAGCGACCTGGGAGGCCAGGGTGCGGCGGCCGCGGCTGTGGACGAATTCCAGCTTCTCCCGGCCGGTGCCGTGCAGGAGCCCCTTCTTCACCTTGGCAGGCAACTCGGCGAAGGGCGTGGCCGGGTCGAACCCGTAATGGCTGGAAAAGGCCGCGATCCATTGGTTGGCCATGGCCGAGAGCCGCCGCCGGGTCCAGGGGACAATGGCCCCGTCCGCCAGCGAAAGGGATTCGTCGGGTACGATCAGGCGCTCGTCGATGAACTGGTTGACACCCAGGCCGGTACAGGCCGGGCAGGCGCCTTGGGGATTGTTAAAGGAAAACAGCTGGGTGGAGAGTTCGGGCACGGAGATGGCGCACTGGTGGCAGGCCGCGGTCTCGCTGAACAGCACCTCCTCGCCCCGATCCGGGAACAGGGCCAGCATGGCGCCCGAGCCGAGCGCCACGGCGGTGCTCACCGACTCGTCCAGACGGCGGCGCACCGAGGGCTTGAGCACCAGCCGGTCCACCACCGCCTCGATGAAGTGGTGTTTGTTCTTGTCGAGCACGATCTCTTCGCCGAGCTGGCGGATCTCGCCGTCCACCCGGACGCGCACGAAGCCGTCCTTGCGCAACCGCTGCAGGATCTGCTCGTGCTGGCCCTTCTTCTGCTTGATAAGCGGCGCCAGCAGGATGACCTTTTCCCCCTCCGGCCGGGCGAGCAGGGCGTCGAGCATGTCGTGCACCGACTGGGAGCGGATCGGCAGGCTGCACTGGGGGCAGTGGGGCTGGCCGGCGCGGGCGAACAGCAAGCGGAGGTGGTCATAAATCTCGGTGACCGTACCCACGGTCGAGCGTGGGTTGCGGCTGGTAGTCTTCTGTTCGATGGACACCGCTGGCGACAGCCCCTCGAGCAGATCCACGTCGGGCTTGTCCATCTGGCCGAGGAACTGGCGGGCGTAGGTGGAGAGCGACTCGACGTAGCGGCGCTGGCCCTCGGCGTAGAGGGTGTCGAAGGCCAGGGTCGACTTGCCCGAGCCGGAAAGGCCGGTGAAGACGATCAGCCTGTTGCGGGGCAGGTCAACGGAGATGTTCTTCAGATTGTGCATCCGGGCGCCCCGGATGCGGAGAAATTGTGGTTCCATATCGTGCTGGGACGGCCTGCCGCCGGAGCGGAGCGCCTGGAGAGGGGTTTTGACCCGTCGGGACTGTGGCGGGAGTATTCTCGGCCAACAATAGCCATTACGGCGGCAATGTGCAGGGGCGCGATGAAAAAAAGAGTTCTTGCCTGAAATGGCGCGAAAAACCGTTCCGGTGCACACCGACGAAGGGAGGCCGGCGACGCTCACCCGGCCGGTTCACCTGCCCGAAAGGTGGTCATGAGGATACCGACGAAAATCAGCAGGATGCCCATGCCGTGGTACCAGGCCAGCCGTTCGCCGAGGAAGAGCACCGCCAGGATGGTGCTGAACACGGGCATCAGGTGGACAAAGGGACCGGCCCGGTTGGCGCCGATGGTGCGCACCGCCCGGTTCCAGAAGATGAAGGCCAGCACCGAGGCGAACAGGGCCACATAGGCGATGCTCACCATGGTCCGCGCGTTGATCGGCATGCTCCGGCCGGCCGACAACTCCCCCAGGTACAGGGGCGCGATTCCGACCAGGCCGACGAGGCTGATGGCGGTCAGATAGGCCAGCGGGTGCAGATCCCGGGGGTAGCGGCGCAGGTTGATCGAATACAGGGCCCAGACGGCCGCCGCCGCCAGCACCAGCAGGTCGCCGCGGTTGAACGAGACCTGCAGCAGCACCGCCATATCGCCCTTGGCCAGGATGGACAGCACCCCCATCAGCGACACCAGCACCCCGCAGCACTGGCGCGGCCGCATGGTATCCCGGTACAGCGCCCAGGAGAAGGTCACGATCAGCACCGGCATGCAGGAGTTGACCAGGACCGCGTTGATGGCCGTGGTGTACTGCATGGCCAGGTACAGGAGGGTGTTGAAGCCGGTGACCCCGAGCAGTCCCTGCAGGCCGATGAACCCGGCATGGTCGAGGAGCAGCCGCCGCTGCCGCCAGAGATGGTGGCTGGCCAGCGCGGCGAGGATCGCGAGCGCCAGCGACCAGCGCCAGAACGACAGGGCCATGGGCGGAATGACCGTGTGCATGCCCCGGCTGAGGACAAAGTTGCCGGACCAGAACAGGGTGGTGAAGATCAGCAGAACATAGGGCATGGCGGCGCCGCGGCCTGTCAGGGTTGTGCGGGGGTAAACGGCTGCCACTGTACCGATTATCACGCGTCCCTGCCAGCGAAATCACGGCCGCGACCGCAGCGGGCCAGAAGGCGCGGGACCTGCCCGGCCGCCTCCGCCATTCTCCCCTTGACCGGAGGCGGCTCCTCCTGTACCCATGGAGACAATGGCCGCCGGACTGGCCGGCCGCCCGTGTCCCTTGCCCCGAGGAGCGCCGCAATCCGCATGCATACCGTGGCCACCCTGCTGCCCCGCGTTTTTCTGCCCTTTGCCGCCGGTTACTTTCTCTCCTTCCTCTATCGCGCGGTCAACGCGGTCATCGCCCCGGAACTGCTCCGCGACCTGTCCCTCGACCCTGGCTCGCTCGGTCTGCTCACCGCCACCTACTTCATTGCCTTTGCCTCCTTCCAGTTGCCGCTCGGAGTCCTGCTCGACCGCTACGGTCCTCGCCGGGTCGAGGCCATGCTCCTGCTGTTCGCCGCTGCCGGCGCCTTCTGCTTTGCCCGGGCCCACTCCCTGCCCCTGTTGATCGCCGGCCGGGCTCTGATCGGCTTTGGCGTTTCGGCCTGCCTTATGGCCGCCTTCAAGGCCTACACCCAGTGGTTCGCGCGGGAACGGTGGCCGCTGGTGAACGGCTTTCAGATGGCTGCAGGCGGGCTAGGCGCCCTGGCCGCCGCCTCCCCGGTACAGATGCTGCTTACCTGGACCGACTGGCGCGGCATCTTTTTCGGCCTTGGCCTGGTGACGCTTGCGGTCGCGGCCCTGCTCTTCCTGGTGGTGCCGGACAAGGCGGCCGATGGCCCGGCCGAACCGTTCTCGACCCAGGTGCAGGGTATTGGCCAGGTCTTCTCCAGTGCGCGCTTCTGGCGGGTCGCCCCGCTGACCGCTGTCTCCCAGGCTGCCTTTTTCGCCATCCAGGGCCTCTGGGCCGCCCCCTGGCTGAAGGACGCGGCCGGACTGGACCGGACCGCGACAGCCCAGACCCTGTCCCTGGTCGCCGTCGCCATGGCAGCCGGGTTCATCTGCCTGGGCGCCCTGGCCGCACGGCTCCAGCACAAAGGATTCGCCACGGTGCATTCGGCCGCCGTCGGCATGGTCCTGTTCCTGTTGGCGCAGACAGCGATTCTCCTCGCGCCCCCGGCCTGGACCCTGCCTCTGTGGCTCGGCTTTGGCTTTTTCGGCACTGCCGGCACCATCGCCTACGCCTCCCTGTCCCAGAGCTTCCCCGTCCAACTCGCCGGCCGGGTGAGCACCGCTCTCAACCTGCTGGTCTTTGTCGCCTCCTTTGTCGCCCAGTGGGCCATTGGCATGATCGTCGGTCTGTGGCCAGGAACCGCCGCGGGCGGGCTGTCCCCCGCTGGTCTGCGGGCCGGATTCCTCTTGATGATCGCCTGCCAGGTGATCGGGCTGCTGTGGTTTATCCTTGCCGGGCGAATCGGCCAAACCGGGCGGCAGGAGCATCTTGCCCCTTGAACCGAGACAGGCATCCGTCAGACCGCGATCGGCACACCGTGGCATGGCCGGCCGCGCATTACCACTGCAGTCTATTGCGCGACAAGGGTTTCCGTCCGCCAATCCGGACGCCGCTTGTCGCTGATAAACGGCCTGTTTTTTCCGCTGATCGCGCAAAATCGTGAACTAGCTGTTGCCGAATTGCCACGGGCATATTAGACATAACAGCGCCGGGGGAAAATGCCGGGCACGGTCGTCCGGAGGCCCTGTCGGCGGCACATCATCTCATACCATTTGCACAGGAGGAGAGTATGAAGCGCGTTGGAACAATAGTCCTTGCCCTGAGTGCCTGCCTGCTGGCGGTCGCTCCCGCCTTCTCGGCGGAAAAGAAGGTCCGCTGGAACATGGCCATGACCTGGAACAGCACCCTGACCCCCTTTGTCAACGCACCGATGCGGGTGGCCAAACTAGTCAGCGAGATGACCGGCGGCAACTTCGAGATCAAGATTGAAGGCGCGGAGAAACACAAGGCCGCCCTGGAGATCCTCGACATGGTCAAGGGCGGGCAGTTCGAAATGGGTCATACAGCTTCCTACTACTGGAAGGGCAAGGATGCCGTCACCGCCATCTTCACCACCGTGCCCTTCGGCATGAATGCCGACGAGCAGAACGCCTGGCTCTACTATGGCGGCGGCATGGCGCTGATGCAGAAATGCTATGACAAGTTCGGCGTCTACGCCTTCCCCGGCGGCAACACCGGCGTCCAGATGGGCGGCTGGTTCCGCAAGGAGATCAAATCGCTCGATGACCTCAAGGGCCTGAAGATGCGCATTCCCAGCGTGGCTGGCGAAGTCTTTGCCAAACTGGGCGTCAACGTCACCAACATCGCCCCCGGCGAGCTCTACACCTCGCTCGAGCGTGGCACCATCGACGCCCTGGAGTGGGTCGGCCCGGGCATGGACATCAAGATGGGCTTCCACAAGATCGCGCCCTACTATTACGCCGGCTGGCATGAACCGGCCACCGACCTCCAGTTTATAGTCAACAAGAAGGCCATGGACTCGCTGCCGCCGGAATACCAGGCTGCGCTCAAGACCGCCATCCAGGTTGCCGCCACCGACATGCACTACGAGAACTTCGCCATGAGTGCCGACGCCTGGGCCGCCATGACCACCGAGGTTCCCAACGTCAAGGTCATGACCTTCCCCGAGCCGGTGCTCCAGGCGATGAAGAAGGCCTCGGACGAGGTCCTGGCCGACTACGCCGCCAAGGATCCGTTCTTCAAGGAAGTGCTTGATTCCCAGAACACCTTCATGAAGAAGGCCCGGGCCTGGACCAAGATGTCCGAGCAGTACTACCTGCAGGAATCGGAAAAGGTCGTCAAATAAGGGTGGCCGTTGTTTCGTCAGCCGTCCATCGCCTTGCCCGGGATGGACGGCGTTTTTTTTGGGGGCCGTAGTCCCGTTTTTCATCAAGGGGGGGAACAGAGCGCATGCTGCTGAGTATTGAACAATTCTTTTCGTTCATGAGCCGCCTGATGGGTCGGCTGCTGACCATCGTCTTTCTGCTGATGACCGCCAACGTCTTCTACGACGTGGTCATGCGCTATTTTTTCCGCAACAGTTCGGTGGCCATGCAGGAGATGGAGTGGCACCTGTTCGCGATCGTCATCCTCTTCGGGGTCTCGGTGGCCCTGCTCGAGGAGGGGCATGTACGGGTCGATTTTTTCTACGACCGCTTTTCCGTGCGTACCAAGGCGGTGATCAACATCATCGGCACGGTCTTCTTCCTCTTGCCGCTGGCTTTTCTTGTGTTCTTCACCTCCTATGATTTTGTCGTCGATTCGTACAAGATCAAGGAGATCTCCGAGAATCCCGGCGGCCTGCCCTACCGCTACGTGATCAAGGCCATGATCCCGCTGGCCTTTGCCACCCTGATGTTCAACGCCGTCGGCTACACAGTGAAAAACATCATCCTCTACCGGCAAAACACCACACCGGAAATCCTGCACACTGTTGCCGGGGAGGAGCGCCCATGACCGGCATCGTCATGTTCTTTGCCGCCCTGCTGATGCTGGCCATCGGCTACCCGGTGGCCTTCACCTTCGGCTCGATCTCCATCTTTTTCGGCATTATCGCCGCCATGGTGGCGGTGGCCCCTGACCTGAG